>JAYTOD010000155.1:0-23879 GCA_043747995.1 Arenimonas sp. | reverse complement strand
CTTTATGTAGCAATTTTGCAGGAAGCACAGGCTTGAGAATTTCTTCACGAATTGCCTCAATCAGGTCTTTCTGTTTCACGTCTGGATCGTGTTGCGTGGAAAGCACCACGGCATCAATCGCAACCGCTTTATCGCCTTCATAACGCAAGGTAACCTGTGATTTTGCATCTGGCCGAAGCCAAGGCAATGGGGAATTCTTTTTCTTGCGCACTTTGGCTTGTTGTTCAACTAAGCGGTGCGACAAATAAATTGCAGCCGGCATATAACTGTCGGTTTCATTGGTGGCAAAGCCGAACATCAATCCTTGATCGCCAGCGCCTTGTTCTTCCGGCTTCTTCTGCTTTTTCTTGTTACCATCAACACCGTCTGCAATGTCTTGCGATTGCTTACCGATTAAATTAATCACGCCACAGGTCGCGCCGTCAAAGCCGACGTCGCTGGAGTTGTAGCCAATATCAAGGATGACTTTGCGAGTAATCGCTTCTAAATCCACCCAAGCAGAGGTAGTGATTTCGCCGGCCACAATCGCTACGCCGGTCTTAACCATCGTTTCGCAGGCCACGCGTGCGGCTTTATCCTGGGCCAGAATGGCATCCAATACGGCATCAGAAATTTGGTCAGCGATTTTGTCTGGGTGGCCTTCAGAAACCGACTCAGAGGTGAATAAAAAATTGCTCATCGAGGCATATATCCTTTAATCGAGATAGAAAGATAAATCAATTGAGTGCACATAATACAACCAATTGATAAGCAATGCATCAAGTTTTGCTGAACTGCCATTAAATGCATTGATAAGGCTGCGCTGAGTATTTCACTTGTTGTTGACGTACCTTTATTCTATGATGTCAGTACTTTCAATAATTACTGAAAATACAGAATGAACCTAAGTCCGCTGACACAAAGCTTTGTCCTGCATTTTGGCGAAATGGGCAGTCGTTGGGGTATTAATCGCACCGTCGGGCAGATTTACGCGTTAATATTTGTCGCTAACAAGCCGCTGAATGCCGACGAAATCACCGAAAAACTCGGTATTTCGCGCTCAAATGTCAGTATGAGCCTAAAAGAGCTGATGGCCTGGCGATTGGTACGTCTTGAACATTTACCCAATGATCGCCGCGATTTTTTCAGCGCACCCGGTGATATCTGGGATATTTTCAGTACGCTGGCCGAAGAACGACAGCGTCGCGAAGTTGAGCCAACGCTTTCCATGCTCCGTGGTGCGTTGTTGGAAACACCCGAATCGACTGAAGAACAGCACGCACAAGCGCGTATGCGGGAAATGTACGAGTTGATGGAATTAATGACGACCTGGTTTGCAGAAGTACGAAAACTCTCGCCTAAAACATTAATCAACCTGATGGAGCTCGGCGGCAAGGTTAATAGGCTTCTAGAATTCAAGGACAAAATAAAAGTCGTTGTCGGTGGAAAATCAGAATAATCCAAAAGCCATGTAATTAACAAACAAACCAGCGGTACACAGGGGTGTACCGTGCAGGAGAAAAAGATGGACGCACTCGACCTTGCAAGAATCCAATTCGCAGCCAATATTTCGTTTCATATTTTATTCCCGACCATCACGATTGCACTGGGCTGGTTCTTACTATTTTTCAAACTACGTTTTCTAAAAACAAAAGATGAAAAATGGATGCAGGCCTATGCCTTCTGGGTAAAGGTTTTCGCACTCACTTTCGCGATGGGCGTGGTGAGCGGAATCACCATGAGCTTCCAGTTCGGCACCAACTGGCCGGGCTTTATGCAAACAGTCGGCAATATTGCCGGGCCATTACTCGCATACGAAGTGCTGACCGCTTTCTTTCTCGAAGCCACGTTTCTAGGCGTCATGCTTTTCGGGCGCCAGCGGGTATCGGAAAGAATGCATACCCTGGCAACATTTCTAGTTGCATTCGGCACCACCATGTCGGCGGTTTGGATAATAGTCTTGAACTCATGGATGCACACGCCGGTCGGTTTTGAAATGATTAACGGGCAGGCACATGCTACCGATTGGTTGGCGATTATTTTCAACCCTTCGTTTCCGTATCGCTTCGTACATATGTTGATTGCTTCCGGCTTGACCGCAAGCTTTCTGATTGCCGGCTTATCGGCTTATCGATATTTGCGTGGCGAACGCAGTGACTCGGTACTTGCAGCGCTTAGAACCAGTATTTTTGTAGCGGCTACTTTAATCCCGATCCAGATTTTTGTCGGCGATATGCATGGATTGAACACACTCGAACATCAACCGGCAAAAGTGGCCGCGATGGAAGGGATCTGGGAAACCGAGCGTGGCGCACCCGCGCTGGTATTTGCCATTCCCAATGAACAAGAAAGGCGTAATGACTATGCCATCGGCATTCCAAAATTAGCGAGCCTTATTCTGACTCATGATGCAAATGGCGAAATAAAAGGCTTGAATGAATTTGAAGGCAAGCACCCACCAGTAGCACCGGTGTTCTGGGGTTTTCGCGTGATGGTTGGCATGGGCATGTTAATGCTCGCCGTATCATGGTTAGCGGCATGGCAATCTCGCAAACAAGGCACTCCAAAAAACTGGCTCGCCCGCATGTTGGTAGCCATGAGTTTCTCCGGCTGGATTGCGACTTTAGCCGGTTGGTATGTCACCGAAATAGGTCGCCAACCGTATCTTGTTTATGGCGTGTTGCTGACTAAAGATGCGGCCTCGGCGACGGCTGCGCCGATTATTGGATTATCACTGGGATTGTATCTAACTCTGTATGTCGTGCTGATTATTTCCTATATCAGCGTGCTATTTTACATGGCACGACATGCCAATAAAAAATTTACTCCCATTGCCATTGAGGAGTCACAGATATGAATGATTTACTGCCACTGATTTTTCTGGGTTTGATGGCACTTGCGATGCTGATTTACGTGGTGCTGGACGGCTACGATCTTGGCGTCGGCATTTTATTGCGGCGCGCACAAGACAGCGAAAAAGACCGCATGATTTCATCCATTGGGCCGTTCTGGGACGCCAATGAAACCTGGCTGGTATTAGGTGTCGGCATTTTATTGGTGGCGTTTCCGGTAGCACACGGAATTATTCTGGGCGGACTGTATTTGCCGGTCACTTTTATGCTGATCGGTCTTATTTTGCGCGGCGTTGCATTCGATTTTCGGGTCAAAGCACATGCCAATCACAAACATCTTTGGAACAAGGCATTTTATGGTGGTTCCATGCTTGCGGCATTTTCACAAGGCTTTATGCTCGGCATTTATATTCTGGGTTTTGAATACACGCTCATTAATACCACATTCGCGATTTTTATTGGTCTGAGTTTGGTCGCGGGTTATGCACTACTCGGTGCCTGCTGGTTACTGTTGAAAACCGAAGGAAAATTATTCCGGCTTGCCGTGCGTTGGGCCTATGGCAGTTTGTGGTTAACGGGCCTTGGCATTGCCGCCGTCTCGATTGCTACGCCATTGGTTAGTACCCGAATTTATGAAAAATGGTTTGCACTGCCGGAGCTATTATGGCTGCTACCAATTCCCGTATTAACCGCTGCCTGTTTTTTCGTTTGCGAACGCTGCTTGAAAAAATTATCAACTGACTTGCATGAGAAAATCTGGTTGCCATTTGCCTGTGCGATTAGCTTGTTTGTGCTGGCTTTTATCGGTTTGGGCTATAGCCTGTTTCCGTATTTAGTGGTCGATAAACTTCGCTATGATCAAGCCGCCTCGGCACCGGAAGCCTTGTTTATCATGTTCATTGGCGTTGCCATTACCCTGCCAGCCATTTTGTTCTACACCGCGTATTCCTATAAAGTGTTCTGGGGCAAGGCAACCGACTTGAGTTACGATTAACCTATAGGGGCGCCTGCTTGCTGCGTATCTATGCTGTAATTGAATGAAAATAATCTTCAGTAATCGCCACTTGTTCTTGTGCGGTTTCGGCTTTATTGACGCGCGCGCGAAACTCAACGGCATTTTCTTGCGCCGTGCTATACCAGCTCAAATGCTTTCGAGCAATGCGTACACCTTGCAATTCGCCATAGAATTCATGCAGCTGATGCAAATGCGTAATTAAGGTTTCAGCAATGAACGACACCGGCGGTTCTGGCAATAATTCGCCGGTTTGCAGGTAATACTGAATATGCCGAAAAATCCACGGCCGGCCTTGTGCGGCGCGGCCAATCATCAGCGCATCGGCTTTGGTGTATTCCAAAACGTATTTTGCTTTCACCGGGTCGCTAATATCGCCATTGGCCACCACCGGTATTTTCAGTGCTTGTTTCACTGCGGCAATGGTGTCGTATTCTGCCAAGCCAGTATAAAAATCCTGGCGTGTACGGCCGTGCACAGCCAAGGATTGAATGCCGCAATCTTCGGCAATGCGCGCAATGGCGATGGCATTGCGTGAATCCGGGCACCAGCCAGTACGAATCTTTAAAGTCACAGGTACATTCACTGCGTTGACGGTAGCCGTTAAAATTTGTGCAACTAATTTTTCATCGCGCATCAGGGCCGAACCGGCCAACACATTGCAGACTTTCTTGGCTGGGCAACCCATGTTGATGTCGATAATCTGCGCGCCATGATCAACATTAAAGCGCGCGGCTTCGCCCAGTTGTTTTGGGTCGGTGCCGGCAATTTGCACCGAAATGGGTGATGTTTCATCGGCGTGATCCATGCGATGCACCGACTTGCTGGTTTGCCAAAACTTTGGGTTGGATATGGTCATTTCCGAGACACACAAACCCGCGCCCATTTTTTTGCATAGCATACGAAACGGTTTATCGGTAACGCCAGCCATTGGCGCCAAAATGAGATTTGGCGAAATTAGATGCGACCCGATATGCATTAAAAAATTAAACCGAGCTGCACAAATTTAGCGGCCGAGTTGCAAAAGTACACCAGCAATGGTCGCAGTCATTAGCGTCGCAATTGATCCACCAAGCACTGCGCGCATGCCGAAACGTGCCAAATCGCTGCGGCGTTCCGGCGCTAAACTGCCAATGCCGCCAATCTGAATAGCAATCGATGCGAAGTTAGCGAAGCCGCATAAAGCGTAGGTCAAGATTAGGCGCGAATGTTCGCTAATAGCACCAACAGCATTACCCACTGGCGTTTGCGCTAACTGCATATAGGCTATGAATTCATTCAACACCACTTTCTGGCCGATTAAACCACCAGCAATAACGGCGTCTTTCCACTCAATGCCAATAACCCAAGCAATGGGCGCTAAAACATAACCAAGGATTAGGCCAAGATTCAACTTCACTGGTGTTGCGCCAGCGGCCAAGCCATGATTTAGCATCATATTAAGGCTTTGATAACCGCTCGCATGCCAATCGCCGACCCAGCCAATAATCGCATTCACCATTGCAATCAAGGCCACGAATGCGAGCAACATAGCGGCGATATTAATCGCCAGCTTCATACCATCTGAAGCCCCAGCAGCCGCTGCGTCAATGATGTTCTTACTTTCTTTTTCTACATGCACACTGACTTTGCCACGGGTAAGTGGTTCGCCAGTTTCAGGTATCAGGATTTTTGCAATTAGCAATGTAGCGGGAGCAGCCATAATGGATGCAGCCAAAAAATGCTTGGCATACATCTGCTGCAAGGCCGCATCGGTGCCTGCCAGCATACCGATATATATCGCCATCACGCCACCAGCAATATGCGCCATACCACCAATCATCATAGTTAATAATTCTGAATCGGTCATTCGCCCGATGTATGGACGAACGGTAAGTGGCGCTTCGGTTTGGCCAATAAATACGCTGGCACAAACGCTGGTGGTTTCAGCGCCGGAAACGCGCATAATCTTAGTTATAGCCATTGCCATGATTTTCACAATCCACTGCATCACGCCTAAGTGGTAAAGTACCGCCATAAACGCAGCAAAGAAAATCACTGTTGGCAAAGCGTGGAAGATGAATACGAAACCGTATTTATCCTGATCGGCAAAACCACCTAGAATCATCTTCGAACCTTCGTTGGTGAAGTTGATTAGGGTCACAAATAATTTGCCCATACCTTCGAAAATAGCGCTACCGGAATCGGTTCGCAACACAAATGCAGCGAATACAATTTGCAATAGAACGCCAGTTACCACTAATCTCCAATCAACAGCGCGTTTGTTGTTAGAAAAAAGCCACGCAATGGCAAGTAAGCTGCATAATCCGAATAAACCAAACAGTATTTCGCTCATGGGTAGTTCCGAAGTGAATATTGTATGAGGTTAGACTAGGTCAGACCGAACGGCAAGTTTTATAACTCTGTCTGCAATAAAATGCCTAAGAACCTGAAACCTACATCTGCAGGCATACTTAGCTTTGATGTTGGTCAAGACCATGTAAGCATTTTGTAATCCGTCGTTCGGTGTTCTCGTTTATCCAGCGATCATTTGGATTATCACCAATCGGACGACGTTCATTATGATAGATGTGTGCTGCTAATCCAGAGAAGCGTAGTTCCCGACGTTTCAATCCCATTCGAATTGCACGAAGCATCAAATCTCTGTCTTCACGGCCCCAGCCGATAAAGCGTTCATCAAAGCCATTTAGTGCTAGTAAATCTTTGCGCCAATAGGCTTGATTACAGCCCTTTACACTATTGGTTTTTTTGCCTTCAGATATTTTAAGTATTAGTTTACTCAGCAAAGGTAGCCTTAGTGTGCGGGAACGCTTACTAATGTGACGACTAAAGAAGTGTAGTTTTTTACCTTTCTGCATGAATTCAGCCAGGTTAAATTCAGCCTTTGTTATCATGCGAGTACCTTGTACATAGCATCCAGCTTTTGCAGCTCCAATATGGTCTTCAATAAAACGAGAATCTAAGACCATATCCCCATCAATAATAATAATATACTCACCTTGTGCTAATGCAATAGCTAAGTTTCTTGATCGAGCAAGTCGAAAACCTTCATCTATCTGCCAGCTATGCTTCAAGGGTACTGGGTAATTTTGTGCATTATTTTCTATCAGTAAGCGGGTATCATGACCCGACCCGTCATCCGCCACGATGACTTCCAGTGGTAATACTGTTTGCCTTCGAATACTTTGTAAAACAGCATCTAAAGCAAACGGCCAGTTATAGGTTGTAACAATTAAGCTAACTTGCATACAGAAAAACTCATTTTGTATTTTACAAAGTAGATTGTATCTCTATTTGCTAATCTGTTCATCGTAGAATGTTGCGTTATCGCTAGTTTCATTCATCATAAAAGCAACGCGCGGCGGTGCCGCAGGAGCGGGCGGGGCTGCTGGTGGCGGTGCAATAGGTTGCATAGGTGGGCGCGGTGGGCGCGGTGGGCGAGGTGGACGCGGTGGCATAGGTGCGTTCATTGGCCGTGGTTTCGGTACAATCACAGAAAGGGTTTGTGTTTTGCGATCGCGAAGGATTTCCAAGTTGATTTTCTCGCCTTCTTTTTTGCCACGTAAGTTAACCATCACATCACGAGAGTTGCTAACTGCTTTGCCATCGATTTTGGTGATCACATCGCCGGGTTGCAGCTGCGCAAAGCCCTGATGCGGATTCAACACCAACACACCGCTATTAGTGCCGAAATACCGGCCGAGCTGCGGATTGAGTTCGGTCATATTCAGGCCTTGCCAGCGTGTAGCATTTATCATCATCGGGGCGTCGCCAGGGCCCATGCCACGAATGTCGTGGGTCATCAGCATTTGCTGTTCAATCTTGGCGGCTTTCAGATTGGTGCTGGCCAGTTTGCCATTGCGGGTATAGCTAAGTTTGACGTTTTGGCCTTCTTTCATTTCGCCTAAAAATTTGCGCGCTTGCTGCACACCAGCCATATCTTTTGCGTCAATTTTTCTACCATCAATGGCGGTAATGATATCGCCAGATTGCAGGCCAGATGCTTTAGCCGGACTATTCGGCGACACAGCGGCAAGCTTTACACCAATGCCATCAGTATTTGGCGCCATCACTATGCCAAGCCCAATGCGCGGTGCGTCCATTTTACGCATTTCAATACGCCTTTCGTCAGTGCCATCATCCATTATTCGTATATTTTGGCCGTTGTGACCGGAACCGATGACACGGCGTTCAATAGACTTGCCATCACCGGAAGTAGTTTGCTCGACAATCATGACCTGTACTTTGGTTTTGCCGTCGAGTTTTTTAGCCAGTTCTTCAATGCGCTTGGTCAAGGTTTTGATTTCTGCGCGCACGGCTTGCTGTTCAGCGCTAGTAGGTGTGAGATTTTGTGCAAAGGCATTTGAGGAAATAAATCCTGTAGCCAGAAGTAAGGGGAACAACTTGTATTTATTTAACATGGTAACAACTCCTTATAAAGAGGGGGTTAATTGATACTGGCTAATGCCAAATCGAGATTTTGGCCATTGGCATTGAATTGCGCATTGGTTTTATTCAGGCTTAAGCCTTGGCTGAGAACGCTAATGCGCTGCTGCCACAAGTTGGTACTGTTTGCTCTGTCGGGCTGTGTGCTAAGTTGATTGTCAATAGCGTTTAGCTGATCTTCAATCGCTAAGTTGACGGCAATCACCGTGGCGCTGGAGATGCTGTCGTCTTGCTGGGCATAAAAGGAATTTTCTAATTGCGTTGATTGCTGTATCAATTGTTCGAGTGGATTTTGTTGAGTTTGCTGTTGGCTAACGCTGGCGGGTATAGACCAAGTTAGGTTCGGGCTGAATGCAAGACTGAGTAGAACTAGAGCAACACTGGCTGCGCTTGCTATTGCCCATATGGGCCACGCAGATTTTTTTAGCATTTGTGCTTGCAATGCTGGCCACAGACTTTCGCATGGTGCTTCGAGAGGCAATGCCTGTAATGCATTTGATATAGAAATAGATGAATTCATGATGTCACCTTGGGTTGTGGTGTTTGCAACAGCTCGCGTAATTTCTGTGTGCCGCGCGCTAGTTGCGATTTTGAAAAAGAAACGCTTTTGCCCATCTGCTGAGCAATTTCCTCATGTTTAAAGCCTTCCACGTGATACAGCCAGAGCACAGAGCGCGTTAGGTCCGGAAGTTTTTGCATGGCAACCAGCATTTGACTTGTTTCAGCAGCTTGTGGCGGTAGCGTCGTCTGGTTATCGGCAATGTCCAGTTCGTACACATCTTCATCGCCAAAGGTCTTTGCCGTTTTGCGCAAACGCATCAACGCTTCATTTATGGCAATTTGCCTTAGCCAGCCCCAAAACGGCGATTTTCCTTTAAATTCACCGATTTTTGTCATCACTTTAATCATGCTGTCTTGCAATACTTCTTGTGCTTCAGAAGGTTGGCCGCAAAGCCGAAGTCCGAGTGTATAAATAGGCCGTTCAAACCAGTGGTAAATTTGCTCAAATGCCTTGCTATCACCGCGTTTTGCGCGTTGAATCAAGCTGTTTGGCACATCAATGGCGAAATGGGATGATTGGCTCACTGTTTGTTAGATGCCGTAAGTGCAGAAATGGTCGCAGAAGTTTTGAATAGCCTATAATGAAAACACATCTAAACCGAGGTTAGCCATGAGCAATATCATTATTCTTGCACTCTTATTCTTTGTTGTTGTGGTGATGTTTAAGATGGTGCGCATGGTGCCGCAGGGCTTCCAGTGGACGGTTGAACGTTTCGGCAAATACACTAGAACCTTGTCGCCTGGCCTACATTTCCTGATTCCGATTATGTACGACGTGGGTCGTAAAGTGAATATGATGGAGCAGGTGCTAGAAATCCCGTCGCAGGATGTGATTACCAAAGATAATGCGGTGGTCAAAGTAGACGGTGTGGTGTTCTTTCAAGTGCTTGACGCCGCCAAAGCCGCTTATGAAGTGTCGGATTTGCAGCAAGCTACTATCGCATTGGTAATGACCAATATCCGTACTGCCATCGGCTCGATGGATTTGGATGAGTCACTGTCTAAACGTGATGAAATTAATGCCAAGTTGTTGAACGTTGTTGATATCGCCACCCATCCTTGGGGTATCAAAGTCAACCGTATAGAACTGAAAGACATTCAGCCACCACGCGACTTGATTGATTCGATGGCGCGCCAAATGAAAGCAGAACGTGAAAAGCGCGCTAATATCTTAGAAGCCGAAGGTTTTCGTCAGGCTGAGATTCTGCGCGCCGAAGGTGAGAAGCAGGGTGCTATCCTGCAAGCCGAAGGAAAAAAAGAAGCCGCTTTTCGCGAAGCTGAAGCGCGTGAGCGTTTAGCCGAAGCAGAAGCCAAGGCCACACAAATGGTGTCCAACGCGATTTCAAATGGTGATGTGCAGGCAATTAATTATTTTATCGCTCAGAAATATGTTGAAGCTTTGGGTAAATTTGCCGATTCACCAAACCAAAAACTGATGATTCTGCCAACAGAAGTAACTGGCGTGATGGGATCCATTGCCGGCATCGCCGAATTAGCCAAAGCCAGTTTGGAAAAAACTCAGAATACCAGCGTGGACAAAGCGAAATGAATAACGCCAGCATCTTCTGGGCATGCTTAGCACTGGTACTGATTGGCTTAGAAACCTTGGCGCCGGGTATTTTGCTTTTATGGCTCGGCTTTGCAGCAGCGGGCGTATTTGTCTTAAGCATTTTGGGTTTGCCCATGTCGTTGCTAGCGCAAACGATTGCCTTTGTGGTGCTGTCGTTTATTTCGGTGGGTGTGTACTTGAAATATTTCCGCACGGCCGGCGATAAAAGCGATCAGCCACTATTAAATAAGAAGCAGGATCAACTTATCGGTTTAGTGCTGAACTTAGAAACTGCCATTATCAACGGGCAAGGCAGGGTCAAAATTGGCGATGCCTTTTGGCAGGTACAAGGACCAGATAGTCCGAAAGATTCATTGGTTCGAATTGTGTCGGTGGATTCTGGGCTATTGCGCGTATTACCCGCTGAATGATTTTGGCTTTATGCGATAATAGCCGCTTCCTGACGCAGACGAGACAGCGATGATCCAGAAAACTATTTATAACCAAAGCCATCGCGATTTAGGCGCAAAAATGGTCGATTTCGGCGGTTGGGACATGCCAATTCACTATGGCTCGCAAATCGATGAGCATCATGCGGTTCGCCAAAATGCCGGAATGTTTGATGTCTCGCATATGACTGTCATCGATGTGCAGGGTGAGGGCGCGCGCGGCTATCTTCGCAAGCTGATTGCTAATTCGATTGAGAAATTAAAAATCTCAGGCAAGGCGCTGTATTCCTGCATGCTCAACGAGCAAGCGGGTGTCATCGATGATTTGATTGTGTATTACCTGAATGACAACTTTTATCGGGTGGTGGTGAATGCCTCTACGCGCGACAAAGATATTGCTTGGATGACGTTGCAAGCTGAAGGTTTTTCAGTCAGCCTGAATGAGCGGGCTGATTTGGCTATGCTGGCGGTACAGGGCCCGAATGCGCGTGCCAAAGTTTTGTCTTTATTGAGCCCAGAAGCTACAGAGCGCACGCAAGCATTAAGCAAATTCATGGCTTGCGATGCCGATGGCTTATTTATAGCTCGTACTGGCTATACCGGTGAAGATGGCTTTGAAATTATGGTGCCTGAATCTCAGGCCCTTGAATTCTGGAATCGCCTGCTCGACGTTGGTGTGCGTGCTTGTGGTTTGGGTGCACGTGATACCCTGCGTCTTGAAGCCGGCATGGCCTTGTATGGCCAAGACATGGATGAAACGGTGAGCCCATATGAAGCAGGCTTGGCGTGGACGGTTGCGCTTGATGAAGGTCGCGATTTCATAGGCCGCGCAGTATTAGAACAGCAGCTCGCCGATGGTTCCGTGCGCCAGATGATTGGCTTAGTGATGGATGAAAAAGGCGTGCTACGCCATGGCCAAAGCGTTTTTGCACATTCCGGCCAAGGCGAAATTTTGTCTGGTACCTTCTCGCCCAGTTTATCGAAAGCGATTGCCTTGGCGCGCGTGCCTGCTGGTGAAGTCGGGGCGGTTGAAGTGGATATCCGCGGCAAGCGCCATGTGGTTCGTGTGGTGAAGTATCCATTTGTTCGCGATGGCAAGCCGCAAGTTGGCGTGTAAAATAGTCCTTAACGACTAGACGTGTTCAGAGTAAACTAGCTTCATCCTTCATCCTTTAACCTTAACTGAGAGAATGTTATGAGCGAAATCCCAGGCGATTTAAAATTTTTGAAATCCCATGAGTGGGCCCGTATTGAAGACAATGGTCAGGTCACCGTTGGGATTTCTGAACATGCGCAATCTTTGTTGGGCGATTTAGTCTATGTTGAATTGCCAGTAGTTGGCGATAAACTCACCCTTGGTGCTGCAGCTGCTGTGGTTGAATCGGTTAAAGCGGCATCCGACGTATATAGTCCAGTTTCTGGAACAGTCGTTTCAGTTAACGATGCATTGAGTGATAAGCCGGAAACAATCAATGAAGATGCTTACGGCGAAGGCTGGCTATTTACGGTAGCCGTTGATGATCTTGATCAGCTTAATGAACTCTTATCACCGGATGATTACGCTGCATTGATTGAAGACGATAGTCACTAAAGTATTGCGCTTTAATCACATATAATTAAAACTAAATCATAGCTCGTAGATACTTACGGGCTATTTTTTTGACTAAAATCAATCGTTTTTTTTGCGCAGTTTCACTGTTTTTAGGTGTTTTTATTATTTTTTACAGAAATAATACTTAAAGTAATTTCTTAACTTAAATGGCTCGTAACAGTTTTTTGACGAATCGTTTCTCAATATAAAACGTCTTAATAAAATTCGTAATACACGCTACAAGCCTTTAAAAACAAGGCTTGTAAAAAATTAATACAATAAAAATAATTTATCATCGAAGTAAAAATGTAACTTTCATCGTTTGCTAATGCCGGAGCTAGTAAAAAAAATATGATTTTTATTTCACAAAAGTATTGACAAGGTAAATTCACTTATTTAGCTTTCACATTGTGGTTAAACATATTTGAGACGAGTGAATAAATTTTCCAATACAATTCATGCACGCAATAACGATTGTTTGTTAGCAATTGGAAAGTCGACTTCCCCCCAAAAATCTGTATTAAAACCGAATGTACTATTTATTTTCAAAGGCGCCCGAGACTTCATTGTTTCGGGCGTTGCTTTTTTCGCCGGATTTTTCCCGGCAAGAAATCTGTCTGGCTCGGGTTTGCCGGCTGGCAGTTTGTTGTGCGAAATGCATAACAATTTTTCACTGGGCTTTTAGTTTATTGATTTTAATGTTTTATCGCCAACTGACGAGGAGTTGACCATGGCTACTAAAAAAGCTGCAAAGAAACCTGCTGCAAAGAAACCTGCTGCTAAGAAAGCTGCAAAAAAAGTAGTAAAGAAAGCTGTTGCTAAAAAACCAGCTGCTAAGAAAGCTGTAAAGAAAGCTGTTGCTAAAAAACCAGCTGCTAAGAAAGCTGTAAAAAAAGCTGCTGCTAAAAAGCCAGCTGCTAAGAAAGCTGCAAAAAAAGTAGTAAAGAAAGCTGCCGCTAAAAAGCCAGCTGCAAAGAAAGCCGCTGCTAAAAAGCCAGCTGCCAAAAAGCCAGCTGCTAAAAAGCCAGCCGCAAAAAAAAAAGTAGTTAAAAAGAAAGCTGCACCAGCGGCACCTGCCGCTCCAGCAGCGCCAGCAATGTAATTAAGTTTTCCGATTACTGTAAACCATCCCCTCTTAATACTGCCCAGGTTAAGAGGGGACTTTTATAAAGCGCTTGGAGCGCTTTTTTTATGGTTTTAATCTTGATCTGGTTCGACTTTTCCATCTGAGCTTTCATTCAGGCCAAGCCAATCTTTGCTGGGAATGCCAAGTGCACGGTCCATCCAGGTCGGCAGAAATGCCGAGGGCGCTGTGTAATCATTGTTCCAAAGTACAACAATTCCAATGTCTTGGTTGGGCAAAAAAGCGACTAATCCACCATACCCACGTACAGCGCCGGCATGAAAGACCATTTTTTGGCCGCGGTATGTAAATACCCGCCAACCTAATGCATAGGCGGCATGATCAATGCGTTCGCGTCGCCAGCCTGAGCGAATTTCGCTCGGCGTATTAACTAGCGGCGTATGGATTTTAGTTAACAGTGATGGCGAAAGCACATCTGGCCGATGGCCAAGCTGCGCATTTAGCCATAAGGCCATATCTTGTATGCTGGCATTAACGCCCGCTGCTGGTGGCACCCGGTAATAGTTTTCATTGGGAATAATCGCATTCCAGGATTTGCCGTTAAATACATGCGGCTTGGCCCAGCTTTCATTGGCTAACAGCGCATCACGGCCATAGGTTGCGTGCTTCATGCCTAATGGGATAAAAATTTTCTTCTCAACTTGGTGGCTATAAAAATCGCCAGTAACGGCAAACACCATATCGCCAATTAAACTGTATGCGACATTTTGATAGCCATAGCAATCTCCAGGACTACAGGCCATTGGAGCACTAGCTAGTTTATTTGCTAAAAGTGGGTAGGGTTCTCCACCACCAAGCCCTGTTTCAAGCGCATGACCCGCAATCCCAACTTGCTGGCTTAGTACATCGCTAACGGTAAGTTGCTGCGAGGCTTGGTAATCTTTAAGTTTAAAGGCTGGTAATTGCTTGGCAATAGGCGTTTCCCAATCAAGGGCTTTTTCTTCTACAAGGATGCCCGTTAGGGTGGAAGCAAATGCTTTGGATAGCGAGGCAAGCCGAAAAACAGTATCTGGGCGAATGGCTTGTGGATTACTTGTTGAGGTTATGCCGTAGCCGCGCGCTGAAAGAATCTGGCCATTTTGAACCAAGGCCATCGCCATGCCTGGAATTTTCTTTTGTTGAACAAAGCGTTCAGCCAATTGTTCCATTTCTTTGGCATCAATGCGCAAATCTCGAACCGGCTTATCTGCGGCAAACCCCTGCAAAGCCTTTTGCGCAATGCTTCCGGTGTTAATCGGCGGGGTGTTTTGGCTTAAGGCATTGGACAGGCCGGCGGTGGCCAGCAATACAGTACAGGCAGAAAAAATACTCTTGAAGTCGGCGCGATTGGGCATCATGTTCGAGACGGTAGAATACAAGGTTCTAGTTTAGCCTGTGTAGTGTTAGCGCTCAATGAACAATGAATTAAACACGTCGCGCGCGGTACAATAGTCGTATGTTACCAACCCATTCCCTTGCTGAGCAGTTTTTGATTGCCATGCCTGCCTTGCAGGACAGCATTTTTGCACGCACGGTATCCTTGATTTGTCAGCACGACGATCAAGGTGCAATGGGTTTGGTGGTCAATCAGGACTCTGAATACACACTCGGTGAATTATTCGATCAGCTTGATTTAATCTGTGAAAATGCCGCGATGCGTGATTTACCCGTTCTTTCCGGTGGCCCTGTGCAATCTGAGCGCGGTTTTATTTTGCATCAAGATGGCCGTGCCTGGGATTCTAGCCTGCATTTATCCAACGGCTTAACAGTGTCCACCTCGCGCGATATTTTGCAAGCCTTGGCGGCAGGCAATGGTCCGGAGCAATTTTTAGTATTGCTTGGTTACTCAGGCTGGTCTGCTGGGCAGCTGGAGCAGGAAATTGCAGAAAATACCTGGCTGAATGCGCCCGTTGCGCAACATATATTATTCAAGCTGCCGGTTGAACAGCGTTGGCAGGCCGCCGCTGATCTGCTCGGTATTAATTTAAGCTTGCTATCCGGCCAAGCGGGGCATGCCTAATGGCTTGGCAGGATGAATCCGTTATCACTGTTTTATGTTTTGATGTGGGCGCCAAGCGCACTGGTGTGGCGGTTGGCAATAGTTTGTCGGGGACTGCTCGGCCCGTGGGTATCTTAGATGTTTTCGAGGTTGGCCCAAATTGGCCCACGTTAGATGTGTGGATGCGTGATTGGTCACCGAATCTGTTGGTGGTTGGTAACCCATTAACGCAAGACGGACAGAGCCAACCAGCGCGTAAAAAAGCCATGGCATTTGCACGCCAGTTATTTAAACGCTACAACAAACCGATTAGTCTAATGGATGAACGCAATAGTTCAATAGAAGCTGCACAGCGCTTTGCCGAAAGCCGCGCGCGCGGTGAAACCAAACGCCATCAGTCCGATCAGCTGGATGCTTGGGCGGCGGCAATTATTTTAGAACGTTGGTTTTTGCAGCCGCATAACCGAACCGAATGGAACGAACATTTATGAACATACACCACCTGCTACGTATTGCTGATTTAAGTCAGCTGCAGTTCTCATCTTTACTGGATAAAGCCCAGTCATTCTGTACAAGCGCTTTAACTGGCACACAGCACCGAGATGTATTGGCTGGCAAAACGGTGTGCACACTGTTTTTTGAACCATCCACACGCACGCGCAGTTCTTTCCAACTAGCGGCCACGCGTTTGGGCGCTGATGTATTGAATTTTGACGCGCAAAGCTCTAGCGGTTCAAAAGGCGAAACTGCGATTGATACCATGCGCAATCTAGAAGCAATGGGTGTGGATTGTTTTGTAGTACGCACCAGTGTTGATGGCGAGCTGCAGGCATTAGCGGATGCGGCCAAGCCGTCAACGCATTTCATCAACGCCGGTGATGGCCGGAGCAATCACCCAACCCAGGCTTTGCTCGATATGTTGAGCATACGCCAGCATAAAGGTGCAGATTTTTCGGCGCGTAAAGTGCTGATGGTTGGTGATATCCTGCATTCGCGTGTAGCGCGTTCTGATTTGCAGGCACTGAAGTTGCTTGGCATCGGCGAGATACGTGTTTGCGGCCCAGATGCGCTGTTGCCGTCAGATGGCACGCTAAGCGCGTGTAAGCGCTTTGCTGATTTAAACGAGGCAGTTAAAGATGTTGATGTGATAATGATGCTACGCCTGCAACACGAGCGAATGCGTGATGGTTTAGTCAGTTCGCTGGAAAGCTACAGTGCCGAATACGGTTTAAATGCCAAACGTTTAGCCTTGGCAAAACCCGATGCCATAGTAATGCACCCAGGGCCGATGAATCGCGGCGTCGAAATCAGCAGCGATGTCGCCGATGGTTCGCAGTCACTTATTCTTGAACAAGTCAGCAACGGCGTGGCGGTGCGTATGGCGGTATTACAGGCGGTGTTTGGCCAATGATTGCTTTCCGTAATTTTGCCCTGCGCAGGGGCGAGCATTTGCTGCTCTCCAATATTGATTTAACTTTGCATGCTGGAACCCGTGTTGGTGTGGTTGGCCGCAATGGTTGCGGTAAAACCAGTTTATTCGCGGCGGTATTAGGCGAGGTGGATGCCGATAAAGGCGATATTGAAATGCCTAGCCGCTTGCGTATTGCTAGCGTGGCGCAAGAAACACCGTCTTTGCCCGATTCGGCCTTAGATTTCGTGCTCAGCGGCGATCAAGAAGTATTTGATGTCATTCGCGCCGAAGCCATTGCCATGGATGCTGAAGATTATGATGCGGTTGCTGAAGCGCATCAGCGTTTGGATGAACTGAATGGCTATGATGCGCCAGCGAGAGCAGGCAAGCTTTTGCATGGCTTGGGCTTTACTGCTGAGAGCCATATGCGGCCAGTCTCGGATTTTTCTGGTGGTTGGCGAGTACGCTTGAATCTGGCGCGCGCGTTGATGAAACCCTCGGATCTGTTGTTGCTCGATGAACCCACCAACCATTTGGATTTGGACGCGGTGCTTTGGCTGGAGCAATGGCTATTACGCTACCCTGGCACCATCATGCTGATATCGCATGATCGCGAATTCCTTGATGGTGTTTGCACACACACGCTGCATTTGAACGAAGGCAAAGCCAAGCTTTACACTGGCGACTACACCAGCTTCGAGCGTCAGCGTTCCGAGCATCTGCGTTTGCAACAAATTAGTTTTGAGAAAGAACAGGCCGAGCGCGAACATTTACAAAAATTCATTGATCGCTTCAAGGCCACCGCCAGTAAAGCTAAGCAGGCGCAGTCGCGGGTTAAACGCTTGGCAAAAATGGCTGGCACCGAAGCAGTGCGCGCCGAACGCGCTATGCATATTCAATTTGGCCAGCCGGTAAAATTACCGCATTCGCTAATTCGCTTAAACGATGCCGATTGCGGCTACGACAGCACGAAAATTTTGGATACGGTTGGCTTTGGTTTGGAAGCCGGCGATCGCGTGGGCTTGCTTGGCCCTAACGGCGCCGGTAAATCGACCTTGGTGAAATCTTTAGTAGGCGAGCTGTCATTAATCAACGGCGAGCGCGTTGCACATCCGGATTTGCGTATTGGTTATTTCGCGCAACATACCGTGGAAAGCTTAACAGCCGGACAAAGCCCAATCTGGCATCTGAAGGAAATTGCGCCGGAAGTGGGCGAACAGACTTTGCGTAATTTCCTTGGTCAATGGTATTTCGTGGGCGACCGTGCTTTTGAATCGGTCGATGGATTTTCCGGTGGCGAACGCGCGCGTTTGGCCTTGGCTTTAATTGCCTATCAGCAACCGAATGTGTTGCTGCTCGATGAACCGACCAACCATCTCGATATCGACATGCGTGAAGCGCTGGCCGAAGCGCTCAGCGATTTTGAAGGCGCGATAGTGTTGGTATCACATGATCGGCATTTAATCGGCTTGGTCAGCGAAACCTATTGGCGTGTGGCGGATGGCAGTGTTGATCCGTTTAATGGCGATTTGGATGAATACGCTATTTGGTTGAAAGCGCGAGGTAATAAAATCGATCAAGCTTCCAGCAAAGCGCGGCAAGAAGCAGCAAAACCGAAAGCGCAGCCCAAATCAACGGCTGAACTTGGCAAGCTGCAAAAGCAAGTCGATAAACTGGAAAAACAGATGGCCGATATCGATTCGCAACTGACGCATATTCAAGAGGAAATGGCCAAGCCGGAATTGTATCAATCCGATGGCGGTGCTGTACTTTTACAACTCGGCCAACAGCAGCAAAAGCTGGAAGCAGAGCGCACTAAAGCCGAGGGCGAGTGGCTGGATGTGTATCAAGTGCTTGAACAAGGCTGATTCAGCCGCATATCGTATAATACCATTCCAATTTGATTGATTCAGACTCTTTATGCCTATTTACGATTTCGCCTGTTCGGCTTGTGGCCATAGCTTCGAGCGCTTACAGAAAATGTCTGATGCAGACCCCACGACTTGCCCGGCGTGTGGCAAAGAAACGGTATCGAAGCAGGTCACCGCGCCGAGTTTTCGTTTGGCTGGCTCTGGTTGGTACGAGACTGATTTCAAGAAAGACGGCGATAAGAAGAAGAATCTGGCCGATAGTAAAACAAGCACTGATAAACCGATGACTGATAAACCCGCTGCGCTTGCACCAGCTTCAACACCCGTTACAAAATCGGAATAAAAAAATCCCGGCTGATGCCGGGATTTTCGTTAAATGATGAAGATTTATCGAACACCGAAGCGGGCACTACAACTGTTAGCTACCCATAAGCCGCGGTTATTGTCGTAACCCCAATCGTAGCGTTCCGTGCAGCGGCCAGAAATACGTTCAATCAAGCGCGGTGTGCCGTGCTTGCGATCCCAAGCACAGGTACGATACTGGCCGTTAAAGCTAGAACAAGTTACGCTATAGCCACCTTGATTGCCCCAGTTTCCATTATTATTGCCACCACGGTATTGAAATTCTGCACGGCAACCATTATCTACCCAAATAACATCATTATTTTGCCCCCATGAGCGGCCTTCAACGCAGCTTTTATCTGATAGCTTGCGCGTTAAGTTAACTGAGCCATTGCTTAGTTTTCTGCATTCTTTATAACGACTGTCTTTACTTTCGCAACGAATAATCTGACCGTTAGAATTGCCATTACCCCAGCTATTTCCAGAGTCCGAGAAGCGCCCACGGCAACCATTATTTACCCAAACTATATTCGGGCCTGCGCCCCAGTTTTGGCCTTCAATGCAGCGCGTACTAGAAATATTTTCAACCAGTCGTGCGCGACCTCTGAACGGTGCACGACATTCTTTATAGCGTTTGTCTTTGCTTGAGCAGATCACACTGGTTTGGTTCCATCCGCCGCTCGAAGGTGGCCGCCAGCCGCCGTAATTGCCGCCACCATTGCCACGCAAAGATGTGGCAATGTCGGACTTGATACTGCTGAATGTCCAGCGCGATAAACGAATTTGGTCCAAGTAGAAATCCAGTTGGTCGTCTGGAATTTGTCGACCACGCGATTGCTCATTATATTCATTTTCAATAACACGAATTTGATCGTTGACTGGCAATTGCCCGATGTTTTCAGGCGCGTAAGCGCGACTATTTATGGGTTCTTTAGCTAACGTCTGGCTAGTGCTGAACGAAAACATTAACGCTAGTGTTAATATCATTAATATACGGGTCATTGAACTGTCCTGTTTCAAGTAGTGGTTAAACTATACTTCCTTAAAGCTGAATGGAAAGCAAATACTGGTCATAGTAGAAGTCCATCATTAAAAAACCAAGCAATTTGCGGCGCAGTCCTTTAAAATAGTGGGCTACAGTACATTCAAAATCAGGTAGTAGTATGCGCAGTCATTTTTGCGGTCTTATCAACGAATCCATGCTCGATCAACGCGTTACTTTGTGCGGTTGGGTGGATGTTTCGCGCAATCTTGGTGGTGTTTGCTTCATCGATCTGCGTGATCACGAGGGTATTGTGCAAGTGGTTGCCGAGCCGGATAATCCTGCTTTCGCCGATGCCGAGAAAGTGGGTTATGAATATTGCTTGAAAATCACCGGCACAGTTCGCGCCCGTCATAGCGTTAATTCAAAAATCGCCACTGGCGCGGTGGAAGTGTTGGCCGAAAGCATCGAAATCCTCAACGCCTCCACATCGTTGCCATTCTATAACCACGAAAACCCCGGTGAAGATATTCGCTTGCGCTACCGCTATTTAGATTTGCGCCGCCCGGAAATGCAGAAAACTATGCGTAAACGTACTGCTTTGGTACGTGCATTGCGCAGCTATTTGGATGATGCAGGCTTTCAGGATATTGAAACTCCAATCTTGACCAAAGCCACACCAGAAGGCGCACGTGATTATTTAGTGCCAAGCCGCGTGCATGCCGGTCAGTTTTTTGCCTTGCCGCAGTCGCCGCAGTTGTTCAAGCAATTACTGATGATGGCCGGCATGGATCGCTATTACCAAATTGCCCGTTGCTTTCGCGATGAGGATTTGCGCGCCGACCGCCAACCGGAATTCACCCAGCTCGACATGGAATTTGCTTTTGTGACCGAGCAGGATATTCAAGATTTTGTTGAAGATATGATTCGCCGTGTGTTCAAAGAGGTACAGGGCGTTGAATTGGCGAATCCGTTCCCACGCATGACCTATGCTGAAACGATGCGCCGCTATGGCTCCGACAAACCGGATTTACGCATCAGCCTTGAATTGGTCGATATTGCCGATATCGTTAAAAACAGTGAATTTAAAGTATTCACTGATTGGGCCAGTCATGAGGACGGCCGTGTAGCTGCTTTGCGTGTGCCGGGTGGAGCGTCGTTGTCGCGTAAACAGATTGATGATTTGAGCGCATATTGCGCTAGGTACGGTGCCAAAGGTTTGGCTTGGATGAAAGTAGAAGATTTGGCCAAAGACCGCGAAGGCGTTAATTCGCCGATTGCTAAATTCTTGGACGATACGAGCTTGCAAGCAATATTGGCACAAACTGGTGCACAAACCGGTGATATCGTGTTGTTTGGTGCCGGATTGTACAAAGCCGTGTGCGATTTTATGGGCGCTTTGCGCTTGAAAGTGGCTAAAGATTTGAACTTAGTGGCTGATGTGTGGGCGCCAATGTGGGTCACTGATTTCCCGATGTTTGAATGGGATGAAGAGGCGCAACGCTATGCCGCATTGCATCATCCGTTCACTGCGCCAAAAGTCGATGATGTCAGCGATTTATTGGCTAATGCCAAAACGGCGGTAAGCCGCGGCTACGACATGGTCTTAAACGGCAATGAAATCGGCGGTGGTTCGGTACGTATTCACCGAAGCGCTATGCAAAGCACAGTGTTCGATTTGCTCGGTATTTCCAAAGACGAAGCGCAGGCCAAGTTTGGCTTCTTGCTGGAAGCGCTGCAATATGGCGCGCCGCCGCATGGTGGCATTGCCTTCGGCATCGATCGCATTGCGGCCTTGATGGCCGGCACTGAATCGATCCGCGATGTGATTGCTTTCCCGAAAACAGCTTCCGCGCAATGCTTGCTAACCAGTGCACCTTCAACAATTCCGGATGTGCAGTTGGCCGAATTGCATGTAAAAGTTCGCGAACCGAAATAGCCGCGATGAAAACGCGCGTATTGTTGGTACATGGATTATGGATGCATGCGCCGGCCTTGTACTTCTGGAAGCGAGAGCTCAGCAAGGCCGGATTCACGGCTGAATATTTCTCCTATAAATCCCTTTTGCACGCGCCGGAAAAATCATGCGAACGCCTGCGCGCCGCAGCGTTAGCGCAGCCAGATACGCATATTATCGCGCACAGTTTGGGTGGCTTAATTGCAGTAAATGCATTAGCAACATCAGATTTTAAAGGCAAAATTATCTGTGTCGGCACGCCATTGGCGGGTAGTCAAGTTGTTCGCCAGTATGCCGAAACGCCACTTAGTGCTTTGGCTGGGCGCAGTGCGACAATGTTGTGTGCTGGCTTGAGCCATATTCCAGATGGCTTGCAGGTTTCGGCCATTGCAGGAATCAATCCGCAAGGCCTTGGTCGTGTGTTTCATCGCTTTTCCGAGCCAAATGATGGCACTGTAGCGCTGTCAGAAACACAGATTCCGGGCTTGGCACAGCACCTCACTGTGCACGCCAGTCATAGTGGCCAGTTGTTTTCAAAAGTAGTCGTCAATAAAGCCATAGAACTGCTCGCCAACGCGCCCAAGGCACAGCATAAAAGCCTATAATTACGTTAACTGAATATCGTAGAGTGTGGGTTATGGGTCGTTTAATGAAAATCGCTGGACGCAAAGGCGCACAAGACGCCAAGCGTGGCCAATTTTTTACTAAATTAGTTCGCGAAATCAACGTCGCGGCCCGTCAAGGTGGCGGAGATCCAAAATCAAACCCAAGGCTTCGCCTAGCAGTAGATAAAGCGTTGGCTGCGAATATGGCCAAAGACGCCATTGAACGAGCAATTAAAAAAGCAACCGGTGAACTCGATGGCGTTGACTATGAGGAACTTCGCTATGAAGGCTACGCACCTGGCGGTATTGCAGTTATTGTTGACTGCTTAACCGAAAATAAAGTGCGCACAGTTGGTGAGGTGCGTCATGCCTTCGCTAAATGCGGTGGTAATTTAGGCACCGATGGCTCGGTCGCGTTTATGTTCAGAAAATGTGGAGTTATCAGTTTTTCTGCTGGTACAAATGAAGATGCCGTCACCGATGCAGCGATTGAAGCCGGTGCCGATGATGTTGTGGTGTATCCAGCAGATGGCGCAATTGATGTTATTACATCGCCAGAACAGTTTGAACTAGTTAAAAATGCCATGCAGATAGCAGGGCTGAAGCCGGAAGATGCTGAAGTTACCATGCGCGCCGAAAATGACGTCAAGATCAGTGGTGAAACAGCTGAGCAGGTGATCAAGTTGCTCGACATGTTAGAAGATCTCGATGACGTACAAACAGTTTATTCCAACGCTGAGCTTGATCAATAAAAGTGAGTACGCGCATTCTCGGCATTGATCCAGGCTCACAACGCACCGGAATTGGCATTATTGATGTGGATAGTGTTGGCCGAGTAAGCCATGTACACCATCAGCCAATTAATCTTTTAATCGCGGAAGATTTCCCGAAGCGCTTGAAAGTTTTATTAGATGCGCTTGATGAAATCATCAGCACCTATCAGCCGCAGGAAGTGGCCATTGAAAAAATCTTTATGGCGCGCAACCCTGATTCTGCTTTGAAACTCGGGCAGGCACGCGGCGCGGCCATGTGTGCAGTGGTTATGAAGGACTTGCCGATTCACGAATATGCCGCCAAAGAAATTAAATTAGCGGTGGTTGGCAAAGGCGGTGCCGATAAACAACAAGTCCAGTATATGATGGGGCTTATG
>JAYTOD010000154.1:0-13009 GCA_043747995.1 Arenimonas sp. | reverse complement strand
ATAGCGTTTTGCCAAGCTGGCCGACTGTTGTACAAATTAACGAAGAAGCGCCCGCACTATTTAAACAATTTGTATGCAGAATTCTTGAATACCTAAAAGCTGGCGATGTGTTTCAAGTGAATATTTCAAGAGCCTGGCAAGGTGAAGTAGTGGGCGCTGATCCGCACACTTTATACCAACGCTTATGCGCGTTGAATCCTTCGCCATTTGCAGGCTTACTACAATTTGAACAATGGTCATTAATCAGCTCATCGCCCGAGCGTTTAGTGTCGGTTAGTGATGGTGTGGTTCAAACTCGACCAATCGCAGGCACACGGCCACGCCTAGCTGACGACAACGAACTCGATAAAATCAAAGAGCTCATTGGCCATCCAAAAGAGCGTGCTGAGCACGTCATGCTGATTGATTTAGAACGCAATGATTTAAGTCGAATTTGTGTGCCCGGCTCGGTGCATGTCGATGAATTGATGAGTATTGAATCGTATCAGCACGTGCATCACATCGTGTCGAATGTATCGGGACGATTAACTGCTGATGTGCGCCCTGGGCAAGTGATTGCCGCGGTTTTTCCGGGCGGCACCATTACCGGCTGCCCCAAAGTACGTTGCATGCAGATTATCGCCGAGCTCGAGCAAACTGGGCGTGGCCCATACACCGGTGCTATGGGGTATTTGAATCGAAATGGCAGTATGGATTTGAATATTTTGATTCGCAGTGTATGGCTTGCAAACGGGCATTTGCAGCTTAGAGCTGGTGCGGGCATTGTGGTGGATTCTGAGCCTGAGCACGAATTGCAAGAAACGCGTGCTAAAGCCAAAGGTTTATTACGCGCACTCGGTGTTTCGATATGAGCACGATTATTTTTCGTGGCAATCAGCAGGTTGAATATCTTTCTGCCAATGATCGTGGCTTGGCGTATGGCGATGGCTTATTCGAAACAATCTTAGTGCGCAATGGCGAGTTAATTTGGTGGCTAGAACATTGGCAAAGGCTGTGTGCTGGAGCGGTGCGTTTAGCTATTAGTATGCCCGATGAGCAGATTTTGCTTCCAGCTATTCAAGCGCTTGTTGAGAATAAAAATGCGGTGTTGAAAGTTATTGTTAGCCGTGGTGAATCCGGACGCGGCTACGCGCCTGCTTCTGGCCCAACAAGCACCGTGCTCAGCATTCACCAAATACCGGAGCGCCACAATTCGCCAATTGCACTGCATTGGTGCCAAACGCAAATTTCACAACAGCCCGCGCTGGCTGGTATGAAGCATTTAAATCGCTTGGAAAATGTCTTGGCGCGCGCCGAATGGAACTCGCCAGAGTATACCGATGGCCTGATGTGTGACCATGATGGTGCAGTGATTTGCGCCACGTCGGCCAATGTCTTTATCTACAAAGACCAGCACTGGTGTACCCCGGATTTATCGCTGAGCGGTATTCAGGGTGTGGCGCGCCAATGGTTTCTGACCAATCTAGCCGATGTTCATGTTGAACGGATATCGCGCCTTGATGTAGAAACAGCCGAAGCCATTTTTCTTTGCAACGCGGTTCGCGGTATGATGAGTGTTAATCGAATCGAGTCCATCAAATTTTCGGAAAGCTTAGTATTAGCCGAACTGAAACAGCGGTTTTTGGCTTGCAACCCGGCATTTGTGAGTAGGTAGATATGGCAAAAAAATCATCTTGGCGTTCACGTTTTGTTCTGCTTATTGCAATAAGTTCGGCGCTGTTATTGCTGGTCTTTCTGCACATGCAACGCCTCGCCAAACAGCCGCTTGCATTTGCGCCGGATGCGGTTTTTTTTACCGTTGATAAAGGCGATGGTCTGAATAAAATTCTACCAAAAATGCGCGCCGCAGGCATTACCCAAGGCGCGGATTGGCAGTGGAAAGTACTGGCCATGCAAATGGGTATGGCCAGTAAAATTCATTTAGGTGATTATAAAATCCTTCACTCCGATTCAGCCGTAATGCTCTTGCACAAACTAGCCACCGGCGATACAGCTCGGGTTAAATTCACCATCATCGAAGGCTGGAGTTTCAAGCAGCTGATGCAGCAAATCAAAGCTATCCCTGAATTAAACGATGATGTCAGTGCTTCGTCAGTTGATGAACTAATGTCCTTAGTTGGTAAAAAGGGTGTTCATCCGGAAGGGCGTTTTTTGCCTGATACCTATTTCGTGCCATTGTCTGCTAAGAAAAGCCAAATTCTGATTGATGCTGCTAATGCCATGGATAAAGCGCTTGCTGATGCATGGGCTGCAAGACAAGCTGGGTTGCCATTGAAAAACGCTGATGAACTACTGATTTTGGCGTCGATTGTTGAGAAAGAAACAGGTGTTACCAGTGAACGCCCACAAATTGCTGGTGTGTTTGTGCGCCGCTTGCAAAAAGGCATGCGTCTGGAAACTGACCCAACAGTGATTTACGGCATGGGCGCCGCCTATGATGGCAACATACGTAAAAAAGATTTACGCGCCATAACTGCCTACAACACCTACCGTATACAAGGTCTGCCGCCCACACCGATTGCGATGCCAGGCGCTGCGGCTTTGCTGGCTGTTGCAAACCCCGCAGCAGGCGACAGTTTGTTTTTTGTGGCCAACGGCAAGCGCGCGCATATTTTTTCCAGTACCTATGCTGAGCATAAAAAAGCGGTGCAAGCCTATCAATTAAAGAGTGAACCATGAGCCAGTCAGCCGGAAAATTAATCAGCATTGAGGGCGGAGAAGGCGCCGGTAAAACCACCGTGCTAAATGCGGTCAGCCAGTTTCTCGAGCAACGCGGCATCGGGGTTGTCCGCACGCGTGAGCCGGGTGGAACAGCGCTTGGCGAACAGATTCGTCAGCTACTATTGGCACCAGAAAATAGCATCAGTGCAGAAGCCGAATTGCTGTTGATGTTTGCATCACGTGCGCAATTAGTTTCAGCGCTTATTAACCCAGCATTAGCCGCTGGCCATTTTGTGTTGAGTGATCGATTCACCGATGCGAGCTTCGCCTATCAAGGCGGTGGGCGCGGTATTGCTGTTGAAACAATTATGGCACTTGAGCAAAATTTCGTTGGCCTCAAGACCGATTTAACCTTGCTTCTCGATGTAGGTGTTGAGCAAGGCTTAGCGCGCGCACAAGCCCGTGGGCAAGGCTTGGATCGCATTGAGCAAGAACATACCGAGTTTTTCCTAAAAGTGCGTAGTGCTTATTTGCAAAAAGCTTCGCAAGAGCCACATCGCATAAAAGTAATTGATGCGTCGGTCTCTGCCGATGAAGTCGTTAATCAGGTTATCGATGTGCTTGAACAATGGCTACCGCAATGATTAGTACGGCATGGCAACAAGTCGCCTATCAAAAATTCATTGGTAGTTTTTTAGCTGGCAACCTAGGCCATGCACAATTACTATTTGGCCAAGCCTTGCTCGGTAAACATCTATTAGCGGAAGCGGTGGCGAAGCGCTTGCTGTGCTCCGGTGCTGGGCAAAATCTGCCGGCTTGCGGCACGTGTATAGCTTGTCAGCGCTTTGCCTTAGGCACGCACGGCGATTTTAAATCTATCACGCGTGAGATCAACGAAAAAACTGGCAAGCTGTTTACGGTTATCAGTGTGGATCAGATTCGCGCATTCAATGAATGGTTGAGCCTTACTTCGCAGTTAGGCACCGCACAGGTTGCCATCATTAATAACGCGCATGATCTGAACCCGAACGCCGCCAATGCACTGCTGAAAACTTTAGAAGAGCCGCTGCAAAATCGTTATATTTTTTTAGTGACCGATAAGCCGCAACGCCTGCTGGCCACCATTCATAGCCGTTGTCAACGCACTGATATGCCCATGCCAACGGATGCGCAAGCACTACAGTGGTTGCTTGATTTGGGAGTCAGCTCCGATAAAGCAAGCAAAGCGCTTGCGCTTTCAGATGGTAATCCTGGTAAAGCGCAGCATATGCTTGAAAACGACGACTTCGCTTTGTTCGAGCATGTGCGCGAAGAACTATTAGCCATAATGAAAAATCAAATAGGTGCCAGTGAATTAAGCAAAAAATGGTTAGCTGATGAAAAAATTGAACTCAGACTAGAATTTAGCGCACAAATTGCTCATAACATGGCAAAAAAATGGGCGCTTAGTGGTGATTCATGGCTGAAAACCAATAAATCATTGCAAAGCTTGCAACAATGGATTGATGCCGTTAACCGTTTGCGGTTAAGCTTAAGCCAACCATTGCGCCATGATTTGAGCTTAGCTGGCTTATTTTATGATTGGCGCATTATGCTTCAAGATTCTCGTTGAGGAAAAACCTATGAGTTCACCTTCCGCCAAACAAGGCCTATTGTCTTTACAGATTAAAGACAGTAAAGAGTTATACAGCGCGTATATGCCGTATGTGAAAGGTGGCGCAATTTTTGTACCAACGCCAAAAAAATACCAGTTAGGCGATGAAGTGTTTTTGATGGTCAGTTTTTTAGAAGATAAATCACGCTTGCCGGTAGTTGGTAAAGTGGTTTGGGTCTCGCCCATGGGGCAAATGGGCGGTCGCCGTTCTGGCGTTGGCGTGCAATTGAGTGAGGCGGCAGAGAACGTGGAAATTCGTAATAAAATCGATGCCACATTAGCGGGTATGTTGGAATCCGATATGCCTACGCATACCATGTAATGTGCAGCGTATAAATAGGAACATGTATGCGTTATGCACTCGCACTGGAATATGATGGCAGCGAATTTTTAGGCTGGCAAAAACACCAAACTGGAGCAACTATTCAAGCCGTTGTTGAAAAGGCTTTGAGTTTTGTTGCCAACGAGCCGGTGCAGGTGGTGTGCTCTGGCAGAACCGATGCGCGCGTTTCAGCGCGTTGCCAAGTGGTGCATTTTGATAGCGATGTTGTACGTACTGAGCGTGCTTGGTTGCTAGGGGCTAATACGCAATTGCCCGATAGCGTGCGTGGCCTTTGGATTAAGCAGGTGCCGGATGATTTTCATGCGCGTTATGGCGCGCGTGCCCGGCGCTACCGCTACAGCTTGTTGATTCGCCCGATTAAGCCAGCCATCAATCGGCAATTTTTAAGTTGGATGCACCAGCCTTTGGATGCCGCACGTATGCACGAGGCAGCGCAAATGATTCTTGGCGAGCAGGATTTCAGCGCTTTTCGAACTGTGCATTGCCAAGCCAAGCACCCGGTTCGGCATTTGCAGCAATTGGATGTGCTCCAAGCGGGTGATTGTATTTATTTTGATGTGCAAGCCAATGCGTTCTTGCATCATATGGTGCGAAATTTAGTGGGCAGTTTAGTGCTCATTGGCAAAAGCGAACAGCCGGATACGTGGATGAAAACCTTGCTGGATGGAAAAGACCGAACCGTGGCCGGGCCAACTGCACCAGCAGAAGGTTTGATGTTTTTAGGCGCGTTGTATCCGCGTGAATGGGCCTTGCCTGAAGCAGTGACCCTGCCTTGAGCGTGCGCATTAAATTTTGCGGCTTCACGCAGGCCAGTGATTTGCAGCAAGCCGTTGCGCTTGGCGTGGATGCATTTGGTGTGGTGCATTTTGCCGGTAGTAAGCGGCATGTGGCGCTTGAACATATGCCAGATCTGCGCGCCGCTGTGCCAGAGCATAAAGACCTCATCGCCTTATTCGTTAATCCAAGCATGGCAGAAGTGCAGGCGGTTGTGCGCGCGTTAAAACCAAGTATGTTGCAATTTCATGGCGATGAACCCGATGCATTTTGCGCGCAATTTGGTATGCCGTTTATTAAAGCGATGGCGATGGGCGAGGGCGCTGGCGATATTTTTCAGCGGCAATGGGATTATCCAAACGCCTCCGCATTTTTACTTGATGGCCACGCGCCGGGCGGTTTAGGTGGAGCTGGCCATAGTTTTGCTTGGCATGGCCCGATTGAACTGCATAAGCCGGTGTATTTAGCAGGTGGCCTGCACGCTGGCAATGTTGCCGAAGCCATCGCCTGCGTAAAGCCATTTGCTGTGGATGTGTCGAGCGGTATTGAAGCAGCGCCAGGCGAAAAAGATGTGAAGAAAATGCGGGAGTTTGTTGACGCGGTATGGATAAACAATGAATAAAGTTTATTCACATATAGAGTGCGCCTTGTCGTGTTAAATGTCTGTTTTGCACATATGATATACGCATGAAACCAGAATATACCGAGGCATTTATTAGCGATATAATCCGCATGGCATGGGCGGACGATATATCCTTTGATAAAATCAAAAAAGATCGAGGCTTGTCTGAAGCTGAGGTCATCAAAATTATGCGTAGCAACTTAAAATTAGGCAGCTTCAAGCTCTGGCGCAAACGCGTGTCGGGTCGTAGTTCTAAACATGCGAAACGTGCGCAATTACTTCAGCAAGTCATCGAGTAATGGCCGCACTTCGACTGATATTCGCCGATCAACTTTCTGAGTCAATTACATCGCTTGTAGGTATTGACGCCTACCAAGATACTGTGCTTTTCTGCGAGGTAATGGAAGAAGCCACGTACGTAAAGCATCATCCTAAAAAGATTGCTTTTTTGTTTTCAGCAATGCGTCATTTTGCATCGGAACTTGAAGAAAAAGGCTACAAAATACGCTATGTTAAATTGGATGATACAAATAACACTGGCAGTTTTACTGGCGAGATAAAAAGAGCGGTTGAACAGTTAAAGCCAGATAAACTGATAGCAACTGAAGCCAGCGAATATCGTGTGCTGAAGATGATGCAATCGTGGCAGGCCGCACTTGGTATTCCTGTTGAAATTTTATCAGACACCCGTTTTCTTGCAACACAAACAGAGTTTGCAAGCTGGGCAAAAGATAAGAAACAATTTCGCATGGAATATTTTTACCGCGAAATGCGTAAGAAATATTGCATTTTATTGGATGCCAATGGAAAACCCAGCGGTGGCGAATGGAATTACGATAAAGAAAATCGTAAGCCGCCCAAGCTTGGGATGACGTATCCGAAAAGAATTAGCCACAAAAAATCAGCTATCACAAAAGATGTATTGCAATTGGTGCAAGCGCGATTCAGCCATCATTTTGGCACGTTAGAGCCATTTCACTATGCGGTAACGCGGCAGCAGGCGCTTATTGAACTTGAACATTTCATTACCCAACTATTGCCAAGCTTTGGTGATTATCAGGATGCGATGGTTGCAGGTGAGCCCTATCTATATCACTCGCTTTTATCAACCTATCTCAATGCAGGATTACTCTTGCCACTTGAGCTTTGTAAGCGAGCAGAGGCTGCGTATCATGCAGGCGATGCGCCGCTCAATGCAGTGGAGGGATTCATTCGCCAAGTTTTGGGCTGGCGGGAATATATTCGCGGTATTTATTGGTTGTTGATGCCTGAATATGGCGAACGTAATAGCCTGAATGCTACTCGGCCATTGCCCGAATTTTACTGGACCGCAGATACAAAAATGTTTTGTATGCGTGAAGCAATAAACCATACGCGCGAGCATGCCTATTCGCACCATATACATCGGCTGATGGTTACTGGAAATTTTGCTTTGCTAGCAGGGCTGGATGTGAAAGCGGTACAAGAATGGTATTTGGCAGTGTATTCTGATGCCTATGAATGGGTGGAAATGCCCAATACGCTTGGCATGGCTTTGTTTGGTGATGGTGCTGTGGTGGCTAGCAAGCCGTATGCCGCCAGCGGAAAATATATTGATCGGATGAGTAATTATTGTAAAACATGCGTCTATGACCCTAAGCTGATGACGGGTCCGAAAGCATGCCCATTCAATGCACTGTATTGGGATTTTCAGGTGCGCCATGAGCCTATATTCCGCGGTAATCCGCGTATGCCTTTTGTATTTTCAACCTGGGATAAGTTTAGCGCTGAAAAAAAAGCCGAGATTCGCTCGCAAGCATTACTTACGTTGCAAAAAATGACCGACAATACTTTATAGTTAGCGTATTTTACAATGAAGGAAGTGTTTAATATGATTCAACAATATACATTGTGTGCAGTTTAATTTAATGCCTAAAGGAATTAAAAAAACTGATTTGCCAAGCAAGCTATGCGTGCGCTGTGGCCGGCCATTCAGTTGGCGAAAGAAGTGGCAAAAAGTATGGCAAGATGTTAAATATTGCTCCAATAAATGTAAACAATCACTATGAAACTTAGCACAATACAACTTGCAAATATTCTTACCTATTGCGGCACGCTACCACTTATTGCATGCGTTTTCTTACAGGTTGTACCTATGTCTGGTTTTGACAGTAACTTAATTGCCAAAACATATGCCGCCATCATCATTTCTTTTTTATGTGGCATTCATTGGGCCGCGCATCTTTTCTTCGCTGAAAAATGCCCACGTAATTTGTTGCTTACCAGTAATGCTGTTGCGCTATTAGCTTGGAGTTCATTACTCATTCCAAATCAACAAATTGCCACGCTTTTACAAGTTTTATGCTTCGTCTATTTACTCATCCTCGATTTAAAACTGCGAGCAGCTGGCATCTTACCCAAGTGGTTTTATGCTTTGCGCCGAAATGCTACTGCGATTGTGGTTTCGAGTTTAATTGCAATCACAGTGCTTTCATAAAGATGCCATCGATATGGGCTGGTAGATTAAACAGGCCACGATTTGAATCGCGGGCTATGGTAGCAAATTAATTTACTCTGGCTTCTTATTCTTCTTATTTTGGTTTACAGGCTAAACGCTTGCCAATGCTTGGCTCAGATCGTCAATAATATCGTCAATATGTTCAATACCGATAGAAAGACGAACCGTATCTAATGTAACCCCGGCTTTGGCAAGTTCAGCTTCAGAGAGCTGTCGATGCGTAGTGGAAGCGGGGTGGCAAGCCAGTGATTTTGCATCGCCAATATTAACTAATCGTGTGATTAGTTTGAGTGCATCCTGAAAACGTGCGCCGCCTTCAAGGCCATCTTGCACACCAAACGTTAAAATGCCTGAGGGCTTGCCGCGCAGATATTTTTTTGCCATCGCATAATCTGGATGATCGATAAGCCCAGCATAATTAACCCATTTAACTTTGCTATGTTGTTTCAGAAAATCAGCGACCTTAATGGTGTTTTCGCAAATTCTGTCCATGCGCAGTGCTAGCGTTTCAATGCCTTGCAGAATTTGAAAGGCATTGAACGGCGATAATGCCGCGCCGGTGTTGCGTAATGGCACTACACGGGCACGCCCAATGTATGCGGCAGCTCCCAATGCTTCAGTATAAATTACACCGTGGTACGACGCATCAGGCTCATTTAAGCGAGGAAAGCGCTTTTTGTGTTCAGCCCAAGGAAACTTACCCGAATCAACAATAATGCCACCTAGCGTGGTGCCATGCCCGCCTAAGTATTTGGTTAGCGAATGAACTACGATATCGGCGCCGAAATCAAACGGCCGCAATAAATAAGGTGTTGCTACGGTATTATCAACAATTAACGGTACGCCATGTAGGTGGGCGATTTTAGCGATAGCTTCAATGTCAGTAATATTGCCAAGCGGGTTGCCAATTGATTCGATAAAAACCGCTTTGGTGTTTTCATCAATAAGTGCCGCAAAACTTTCAGGCTTTTGGTAGTCGGCAAAACGAACTTCAATTCCGAATTGCGGAAGGGTATGCGCGAATAGATTGTATGTGCCACCGTAGAGCGTGGAAGCAGATACGATGTTGTCGCCCATTGCCGCAATAGTTTGAATGGCGTAGGTAATTGCCGAAGATCCCGAAGCCACAGCCAATGCCGCCAAGCCGCCTTCTAGTGCAGCTACACGTTTTTCTAGCACATCATTAGTTGGGTTCATAATGCGCGAATAAATATTGCCCGGCACTGCCAAATTAAACAAGTCGGCACCGTGCTGCGTATCGTCGAATGCATACGCTACTGTTTGATAGATTGGTACGGCTACGGCACGAGTTTGCGGGTCTGGCGTATAGCCGGCATGCACGGCGAGGGTTTCGATTTTCATATGGAGTCTTTGAGTTATTCAGTGCAGGGAGTTAAATACTAGTCTATAGCCAAGCACCCACCTGTAGCATGCTATTTGTAAATACCAGCACATGCTCTAGTTAATAATCAAAAAGAATTAAGTGAAAGTGGTATGGCTATGGTGAGTAATTAACTCTTGCTGCTTTGTTGGGCTGCTGGCGCATCGTATGACCGTTAGGCCTTATTGTTTCAATGGCTTGAGAGAAATTAAAAGCCTTGGATTAATTTTTTTTGCTTCAGTCCAGTAAATTTTCTTTACCCATTTTTTTGTGCCTAAAGTAGACATTTCATGAAGCACAATATATGCCTTGCCACCAGTGACTCCGACAAACTCGGTGTAGCGCATAGTACCCATGGGCAATGCCACGAGCGCTGAAAATTGTTCAGGTGATATTTTTTCTGGCTCACTTGCCTGAGACGCAACGACGCCAAAAGTAATATAAGTTGCGAATATTAAGGCAATGCGCATTTTAAGACCTAACAACATATATACCCCGCATTTGTGGCGACACTTCATTATCAGTAGTCATCAGCGCTTCGGTGCGGGAATAATCGGGCCTACGCTCTTTAGCTTGATGTTGAAGATGAGTAGCTGATTGGCCATCTCGCCGGTACGTTCTACAGATGTGCCGTACCCATCGGGCAACACAACTTCCCAGCGTGCGCCAGTTGGCATCATCTGCAATGCTTCACGCAGACCAGGTAGCTGGATCTCGCTCAGACGCATGGTCACCGGACCGGCTGGCCGGTCTGGACTCGCGAGACTGGTGTCGGCGACTACGGCGCCATCTGGCAGCGTTGTCTTGTACTCCACTGATATTTGATTGGCTAGGGTGGGCTTGGCACCGTTCCCCGCCTCGATCACCCGGTACTGCACGCCGCTGGCGAGGACTTGTACCCCGGGCTTGCCCTTGTTTAGCGCAAGGAATAAGTGGCCTTTGGTCTTGTTCTTAGCAGCAATCAACTCCATATCAGATTTGGTTTTGGCGACCATGCGGCTCTGAAGCACTTGTAACGAAGCATTCAGTTGTTCCGGCGCGATAGCCGGGTTTTTGAGAGCAGTAGCGTCTTGAAAAGCCTTCATGACTGTAGGCAAATCAAGTTGTTCGCCGCTTTTGAGGACGCCGGCTATTTCTAAGCCAGCTTTATAGCCAAGGGCGTAGCTGATCTTGCCCTTTTCGGTCGAGGTGTTTTGGGCTACCACCGCACCGGATCCGGCAACGAGGATCACAGCAACCGTGGTGGCGAGCAAATGTAATTTCATTGGTGAACTCTCTTGGTTGTGAGGGAGTCAGAAGGATTCCCGGAATTGAATAAAACCACGTGCAGGACTGTAAAGCCAACTACATTTATACCGCACATCGGGGTGACGTTTTCATTCTGGATATTTTATGCTGCGTGGTCAAGCTAATCGCAATGAATCATGCCCCCAACAATATCCAGGTACCCAAACTTAGGAACACCAAAAAGCCCATCACATCAGTAACGGTGGTAACCACCACGCCGCCAGCTAAGGCCGGGTCAATATCCATGCGCTTGAGCAGTAGTGGCACTAATACACCGGCCATCGCGGCAATGATTAAATTTATAATCATGGCGCAGCCAATCACCAAACCGATTTTCGGTTCAAACCACAGCGCGGAAATAATGCCCACCACCACCGCCCACACCAAGCCGTTGATTAAGCCAACTAAGGTTTCTTTGTTGAACAAGGCTTTCAAGTTGCCCACGCCCACTTGCCCAAGCGCAATGCCGCGCACCATTAGCGTTAAGGTTTGAGTGGCGGCCACGCCGCCCATACTGGCTACTATGGGCATTAGGATAGCGAGTGGCACAATTTGCTGCAGTGTGGCTTCAAAGCGGCCAATCACCCAAGAAGCTAAAAATGCCGTGGCTAAGTTGATGCCGAGCCATAAGGCACGGCGTTTGGCGGCGCGCGGCACAGGACTGAATAAATCTTCGTCTTCGTTCAAACCGACCGCGCTCAAGGCTTGGTGTTCGGCTTGCCCGCGAATAATATCCACCACGTCATCAATGGTGATACGGCCGAGCAGAATGTTGTTGGCATCAACTACTGGCGCAGAAATCCAGTCGTGATCGGAGAATTGGGTGGCTACTTCGTTATCGGGCGTTTCCAGCGGAATGCCGGGTTGCTCATCGTCAATCAGTTCATTGATTGGGGTGAGCGGATCTTTGGTCAATAAATCGATGACTGAAATTCGGCCAATATACTGATTGCGGCGCGACACCACATACAGGTAATCGGTGTTTTCCGGCAATTCACCGCGCAAGCGCAAGTAGCGCAGCACCACATCAATGCTGACATCGGCGCGCACCGTCACCACGTCGGTGTTCATTAAGCGGCCGGCGCTGTCTTCGGGGTAAGACAATGCTTGTTCAAGGCGCTCGCGGTGATCGCGGTCCATCGACTTCAACACTTCATCAATCACGGTATCAGGCAAGTCGTCGATCAAGTCGGCTAAATCGTCAAGATCAAGGTCTTCCACCGCAGCAATGATTTCGTCTTGATCCATTTCGGCAATTAGGCTTTCGCGTACATCATCGCCCACATGCACCAACACTTCGCCATCGTCTTCTGGGTCCACCAAGCCCCACACAATATTGCGTTTGGCGGCCGGCAGCGACTCTAAAAGATTGCCAATTTCAGCCGGCGAAAGAATATTCACCAAACGCCGCACTGGCCCTAAACGGCCAGAATCTAGCGCATCAGAAAGCAGGCGCAGTTGCTGCGCCGTTTTTGTGTGGCGAATGTGGTCAGCCATCTGAGTCTCCCTGAAATCCCACTCTCATCAGCGCGTTACTCGTACCCGGTGAAGAAATGCAGTTATTAATCTTTAAATTGATTCTTAAAGAGTAATTCTAACGCATCCAAGGCTTGTTCGGCATCATTGCCGATTGCCGTTGCGATGATTTGCTTGCCGGGCCCAGCAGCTAATAACATCACGCCCATAATGCTTTTGGCATTCACCACCCGACTGCCCAATCCCAGCTGAATAGCACTTTCATAGTGGCTTAAGAGTTGGACAACTTTTGCCGATGCTTGTGCATGCAATCC
>JAYTOD010000153.1:0-1817 GCA_043747995.1 Arenimonas sp. | reverse complement strand
GTAAATAGGCGAGTTATCAAAGCGGCAAGACTTATTTTACGACTTCAATACGCACCACAGTGATGATTGTGCCCCACATATGCGTGGACATTCGATCGGTATCCGGCTCTGCATCGAAGCGTACGCGAAGGCCGTCTTTCTGGAATTTTTTATCAAGCCCCATTGGGTCAAATTTACGCCCATCATCAGCGATGATGCCCCAAAAGCCGCCTTCCATTTCCTGAAAGCGCACGGTGCCAGAAGTACTTATACTACTTGGCGTTGATTTGAGATTTTGGGGTTCAGTCATCGCGGCAGTCTCAGGTTTAGTTAAAGCAGCTTGTTCAGGCTTCGCGGCGCAAGCAGTAAGAGCGGTTATATAGATTAATGCAATTAACAGATGTGTAGGTTTCATATGATTTGTCCAATCAAAAATGCAATGAAATATTACAGGCTAACAAGAATTATTAGTTTACCATTGCTTTTGCAGGATTTAAAACACACCATTAATACACTATTGCAGAACAGCTAAATCCCGCTTAGCAACCACAATGCCATCTTCATCTGCAAACAAATAATCGCCAGATTCGAAACGTATGCCAGCAAAAGATACTGGCGTTCCAATTTCACCTAAATCGAGCTTGCTGCTTTTCTTAGGATTACTGCCAAGCGCCATAATGCCAATCGGTATTTGCAATAGTGCGACAGAATCCCTGATACAGCCATTAATGATGATTCCCGCCCAATCATTGTCAACCGCCAATGCCGCAATAAGATCACCAACCATTGCGCAGCGCATCGATCCGCCAGCATCAACAACCAATACTGACGCCACGTTGGGCGCACTAACGATTTTTTTCAGCAGACTGTTGTCTTCAAAACATGTCAGTGTTTGTATTTTTCCAGAAAAACGCTGCTGTTTGCCATAGTGTTTTAGGCCAATTGTTTCGGCAACTTGAATTTCATCGGCAAATTGGTCAACTAAATCACAGGTGTTCATGGTTGGGTTCTCAGCTAGCAAGATTAAATCTTACGTTATTCCAATTACGTTGAATATCAATTTGAAGAATTGTTTGATACATCGAGCGCCTGAAAAAAGCGATCACGACGCGGCAAATAATAATTATCGTAGTTTAGTGAAAACGCTAAATAGCGTGCGCTTCCTACTATTTCATTACGCGGAATAAAACCGATATAGCGGCTGTCTTTACTATTATCGCGGTTATCGCCTAAAACCAAATAGTTCTCCGCAGGCACCTTTACTGGATCAAAACTGCTGGCCGAGGACTGCTCGACGGTAGAGATTTGCATGGCATGCGAATGATTTACTAATTGTTCAACAGCACGCAAATTAGAATCAACAAGCCTATGTTCAGTGTAAGTCACAAGTTGGCCATTAATAAATAATTGGTTATTTTGCATGGCAATCACATCGCCTGGTAAACCAATAACCCTTTTTACTAGGCGTGTATTTTCAATTGTGGAATCGAACACCACAATATCGCCGCGCTCTGGATTGCCCCAACTCCATACGCGGATGTGACTGAGTGGCAATTTCAAATCGTAGGCAATCTTATTAACAAAAATACGATCGCCTTCAACGATGGTGGGTTTCATTGAGCCGGTTGGAACACTATTCCAATCGGCCAATGAGCTTCGAAACACAATCATCAGCACAATAAAATAAATGAGACTTTTATTTTCGTGCCAGCGCTTTTGCCATATTGTATTCATAAGGCCTTCACTGTTTATGCCGAAATGGCGAGTTTTTCATCAAGGTAGCGGCGCGCGGCCATAAACCAAAGCAAAGCACCAAGGCCAAAACCACAGAGTAAATA
>JAYTOD010000152.1:0-4631 GCA_043747995.1 Arenimonas sp. | reverse complement strand
CTGCCCACTGTCATTAAAGCAACACCTTCGCTCCAGCCAGGAACAACTTGATTTAATGGAAAATCAATCGGCTCATTACGATCATACGAGCTATCGAAGGTTTCGCCATTTAATAAAGTACCTTTGTAATGTACTTTGACAATATCGGTTGGCTGTGGTTTGGCGCCTACTGCTGGTTTTAGCACTTGGTACTGCAAGCCACTGGCGGTAGTGACGACGCCACTAACGGTTTTATTCTTGGCTAAAAAAGCAACGCCTTCATCAAGGTTTTTCTTCGGTAATTCAGCAGCAACTTTCTCAGCATGCGCTTGCAATTTCTGCGCGAATACATCACGAATCTGTTTGTGCTGCTCATCATTGAGCAAGCTTTTGCCATTGATTTGATCGGTTAAGCCTTTCGACAACATAGTGACATCGATTTCCTGCTTGATTTGCTCTAAGGATTTAGCGATGTCCATACCAATCATGTAGCTGACTTGTTTCTGCTCATTATTCATGCCGGTGATACCTTTAACGGTTTCGGTGCCCACAGCCATGGAGGTGATAGTTGGTTTTTGCTTGCTTACTGCTGCTTTATCGTCTTTGCTACATGCCGATAAACTAACCAACAATAATGCACCTGCAAGTGACGCTACCAAAGGATTGCTAGACTTCATTAGTTAAAACTCCACAAAAAGTAAGCCTCTATTGTCGGTGCAAAAGAGGCTGAGGGCAAACAAATAATGTAATTGCTTATTTACTCGCGAGTGCAGCTTCGATTTTAGACACAATTTGTGTGTCATCGGGCTTGATTTTACTTGGGAAACTACCAATCACCTTGCCCTTACGATCAATGATGAATTTATGGAAATTCCAACCTGGTACATCACCGGTAGCGGCTTTTAAATCCAAGTAGAAAGGCGTTGTTTCATTGCCCTTAACATGCACTTTTTCAAACATAGTGAATTTAACGCCATAGGTAAGAGTACAAAAATCTTTAATTTCTTTCTCAGAGCCTGGGTCTTGGCCCATAAAATCATTTGATGGAAAGCCAATAACAGCAAATCCCTTCGATGCATATTTGGCATTTAAAGCTTCCAAAGCCTCAAATTGCGGGGTATAACCACATTTACTGGCGGTATTGACCACTAAAAGCACTTTACCAGCATACGCTTTCTTTAAATCAACCTGCTCTTTTCCGGCTAAAGTGCGGTATTTGTGGTCTAGCAGCCCCCCTTTTGCCATCACCGATACGGAACAAAGTGACATCATTAGAATTACATATCTTACTGAATTAATTGACATTAAGCATTCCTTTGGTAGTTTTTGAATAACTCATAGTTAGAATAATTGAAATATTGTGAATAAAGTGTTGACAAGTAAAATTATACTGTTATAGTTACCTACAACACCTAACAAATACACCACCGGAGTATCGCAATGGCTCTCTCAATTAAAAACACACTGATTAGCCTATCACTTTCAGGCGCCATGTTGTTTGCAGGATATATATCTGGCGAAAGTCCATTGCCATTTAATTACGCAAGCGCATCGATGTCTGCTAAAAATGTCAATTTCGCTCGTGCTGATCAATACACGGCGAAAGTTGGCGCTGAAAAAAAATCTAAGCGTGCATTTACCACTCCGTATTTTGCATTTGGCAAATCCAACCTGCCAGTGGGGGTGCGCTAATGAATGTTCAATGGAGCGACAACAGCCCTATCTACCGTCAATTAAAAGATAAGCTGGTTAGCATGATGCTTGACGGCTTTATTAAACCGGGCGATGCCCTGCCCTCGGTGCGCCAAATTGCGGCTGAATACCAACTCAACCCAATCACCGTGTCACGCGCCTTCCAAGAGTTGGCCGATGAGCAAGTGGTTGAAAAACGCCGCGGACTAGGAATGTATATGACCGATAATGCGCGCGAGCAATTGCTTTCCTCTGAAAAACAACGTTTCTTGAATGACGAATGGCCATTAATTGCCGAACGCATTCAACGCCTTGGTCTTGGCATCAATCAATTATTAGCAACAACACAGGGAGAACAGCAATGAGCGGTGTATTGACTGCGAAAGGCCTCAACAAACGCTATGGCACGCAAATGGCTATTGATCATATTAATCTGGATATCCAGCCGGGTCGAATTATTGGTTTAATTGGGCCAAACGGTTCGGGTAAAACCACTACTTTAAAAGCTGCACTCGGTTTAATTCCATTTGAAGGCGAGCTGCGCGTTTTAGGTTTTGACCCACGCACACAACGCGATGAACTGATGAAAGAAGTCTGCTTTATTGCCGATGTGGCGGTTTTACCACGCTGGATTCGGGTGCGTGAGTTAATGGATTTTGTTGAAGGCACACACCCGAAATTTAATCGGGAGAAAGCTAAAGCCTATTTGGCTAAAACCAAGTTAAAGCCGGAAATGCGCGTTAAAGAGATGTCAAAAGGCATGATTGTGCAATTGCATTTAGCGATTGTGATGTCAATCGATGCAAAACTGCTGGTTTTAGATGAACCAACGCTTGGCTTGGACATACTTTATCGTAAGCAGTTCTATCAGAATTTGCTGGAAGATTACTTCGATGAAAATAAAACAATCATCGTAACTACGCATCAGGTTGAAGAAATCGAAACCATTCTTAGCGATCTTATTTTTATCCGCGATGGCAAGATCACATTGAACACCAGCATGGATGAAATAGGCGAGCGTTTTATAGAAGTTATGGTCAATGCTGAAAATTATGCTGCAGCCAAAGCATTAAACCCAATTGATGAACGTTCGGTATTTGGCAAAACGGTATTTTTATTTGACGGTGTTGAACGCGCCACTTTAGCAAAACTTGGCGATTTAAAAACTCCAGGCATTGCCGATTTATTTGTTGCAACTATGAAAGGAACCTACGCATGAACACCCTAAAATGGCTTTTGAAACGTGAATATTGGGAACATAAAGGCGGCTTTTTTTGGGCTCCAGTTGTCATTTCTGGCATTATCAGTTTGCTGACCATAGGCAGCCTACTTTTCGCCGCTGGGCTTGGCAACAATGCTGGCATGCATTTCGCAGGCAACTCTGAAATGAATTTGCAAGTAGCCTTATCGAAAGTTACCGAGCCCGATAAAATCGAGTTTGCACAAGGCCTCGCAAGCGGTTACCCACTGATTGGTGTGCCAATTATTGTTGCAATGGTATTCGTGGTGTTTTTCTACTGCCTTGGTGCATTGTTTGACGATCGTAAAGACCGCAGCATTTTATTCTGGAAATCCTTGCCAATCTCCGACAAAGACACCGTGCTGTCTAAAGTTATCACCGCAAGCCTTGTTGCTCCCATCATTGCCTGCTTAGCAGTGCTGACCATGTCGCTAATCATTTTGCTGCTGTTTATGGTGATTGTGGCATTTCATGGCCTGAACTTATTTGGCTATGTGTTAGGCGATTCGCACTTTTACTTGACCGCCTTGCAATTTTTAAGCATGATTCCACTTTATGCCTTGTGGGCTTTACCAACTATTGCATACCTATTATTTGTTTCATCTTGGGCAAAGACTAAACCATTCTTATGGGCAGTTGGAGTTCCGGTTTTAGGTGGTGTGATTATTAGCTGGTTGAATGCTATGTTTAACTTCGGTTTAGATATGTCGAGTTTCTGGAAGTTCTTAAGTGCACGCTGGTTTGGCAGCCTGGTTCCGGGCAGTTGGTTAGCCAACGCTGAGGGCTTGCAGATTGAAGACAAACATCAAGGCTTTAACGCGGTATTGATGCAAAGCTACCAACAATTTGCACATCTGAATATATGGATAGGAATTGTTATAGGTGTTGCATTGCTTTTCGCTGCCATACAAATGCGCCGCTACCGCGACGAAGGTTGATTGATTAAAGCCGGTTCGGAAATCCGAGCCGGCTTTAATTGCAACAAATCATTTAGTCCACGCATTACTCTCGAGAGTCAAAAATTATGAAAAATACATCATTAATAATACCGCTACTATTCAGCACTATTATGCTTAGTGCCTGCAATAACGATAACGCAACGAGTTTGGCTGATAAGATCAAAACAGATGTTGCTCAAAATATCGAAACCGATATGAATAAGGCCATCAGCGATGCAAAAATTGATCTGTCCAATATCAGCGTGACATTAATCGATGGTAGCAAAGCAAGCATAACAGCCAACGGCGACATGACTATTGCAGGTAAGCCGATTGTATTGAACGACAGCCAACGAGCGCTGAGTAAAAGTTATTACGATGCCACCAAAAAAATTGCCCTGCAAGGCATCGAAATTGGCAAAGAAAGCGCGAAACTTGCCACACAGGCAATTGGCACAGCCTTAAGCAGCATATTCAGCGATAAAGCTGGCGCTGACGGAAAAGATATCGAGAAATCCATTGCAGCCAAAGCTGGCGCCATTGAAGAGGTGGCACAAAAACTTTGCACGAGCGCTATGGAACTGAAAGTCATCCAAGAAAAACTAAGCGCCGCTGTTCCCGCTTTTACTGCTGAACCGATTCAGGTTGAGACCAAGAATGATGGCTGCAATGTAAGTTCTGGCGCAGAGGATCATATTACGATACGCAAAGATGAGCCGGCACCGCCGCCACCTGCTCCTCCAGCTCCACCTGCTCCGCCACCAGAACCACCCAAAGCACCA
>JAYTOD010000151.1:0-7128 GCA_043747995.1 Arenimonas sp. | reverse complement strand
GCCTCACACAGTATACAAGTCTTATGAAAGCGCGTTTTTTACAGGCTATTTCAGATATTCCAGCCGAACAATGGAACGCCCTTACTGGCACCGATTATCCGTTCCTGCGCCATGAGTTCCTGCTTGCATTGGAACAATCCGGCTGCGTGTCGCTATCGCAAGGCTGGCAAGCGCAGCACTTGCTAATAGAAAGTACACAAGGGATTGTTGCGCTAATGCCATTGTATGTGAAGCAGCATTCGTATGGCGAATTCGTCTTTGATCATGCCTGGGCGAATGCGTATTATCAAAATGGTTTGGCCTATTACCCTAAATTAGTAAATGCTATTCCGTTTACACCCTGTTCGGGACCACGTATTGCATTCCAAGGCATTGAAGCCGCCGAATTAGCGCCAATCATTGCACAAGTCTTGCAGGAAGAAGTGCAAAACTTAAACGCGTCTAGTTGGCATTGCTTATTCCCAGAGCACGAGCAATCCATTTTTTGGCAAGCAAGTGATGCCGATCAACGTATTGCCTGTCATTTTCATTGGTTTAATAACGGCTATGCAGATTTCGAGGCCTTTCTGCAGGCTTGCCAGCCGCGCAAACGCAAAGAACTAAAACGCGAACGAAAGAAAGTGCTTGAACAAGGCATCACCTTGCAACGCATTGAAACATACCAGATAACAGCCGAACATGTTTCGCAATTTTATCTGTTCTACCAACGCACTAATGCTAAATATAATGGCCATGGTGGCTATTTAAGCGAGGATTTTTTCCAGCAATTATTAAACACTATGCCAGAACAAATGCTGATGATATTTGCTTATAATAATGGGCAATGTATTGCCGGTGCACTCAACTTTTTTTCTTCAACAACGCTATTTGGCCGCTATTGGGGCTGTTTGCAGGAACGTGATTTCCTACATTTCGAAACCTGTTTTTATCAAGGCATTGAATTCTGCATTGAGAAAGGACTAGCGGTATTTGACCCAGGCGCACAAGGCGAACACAAAATAAAACGCGGCTTCGTGCCAATCATCACCGAATCCTATCATTGGCTAGCGCACCCGCAATTTCGGCATGCTGTGCAGCGTTTTTTAGTCAGCGAGCGCGCAGCTATATTGGATTATCAGCAAGACATGCTGACTTTGCTGCCTTTCAAATCAACAGCAGAGAATGCGTAAAATCATAGCGCCCGCTTGAATAATGCCAGACTGCGTTTCCATGCTAATTGCGCGGCTTTTTTGTTGTAGCGCGCGGAGTTGGTGTCGTTGTGGAAAGCATGTTGCGCTCCTTCATAGCTGAAGCTTTCGAAAACAATCTTGTTGGCGCTGAGTGCTTTTTCATAGGCATCACGGCTAGCATTAATACGCTCATCTTCCCCGGCATAATGCAGCAACAAGTGTGCTTTAATCTGTGCTACTACAAGTAGTTCAGGTGCCATGCCGTAAAAACTTACCGCAGCGGACAGCTCGGGCGCGAACACGGCTAAGTTATTAACCATTGCTCCGCCCCAACAAAAACCAACACAGCCAAGTTTGCCATTACTACTCGGCAAAGCCTTGAGATACGCAAATGCGGCACGGCCATTAGCCACCGATTGCACAGAGTCTAGCTTAGCGAATAGTGCCCGTGCCTCGTCTTCATTGCTTGGCGTACCGCCCAATGGGCTTAGAAAATCTAAAGCCAGTGCGTTATAACCTGCCAAGGCCACGCGCCGAGCAACGTCTTGAATGTGTGCATTAAGACCACGGTTTTCATGGATAACCAGCACATTGCCACGTTTTTTACTATTTGCTGCAGGTGTGGCTAAAAAGGCTTTTAATGTACTTGATGGCCCTTGGAATTCAATGCTTTCGGTACTGATACGCTGATCGTTTTCTGCCACCAACGCGGCGTGCACATAATTATTCTCAAGCACTGGTAACAAAGCATAGGCAGCCGCTGTACTGCCTAGCAACATCGCTAAACGCCGAATAAAATCGCGACGTGGCAAGGGTGCATGCGTATATTCATCGTATAAATCGATGACTTCCTGTTGTACTGGAAAAATATTCTGATTCATGATTAACCTCTAGGAGCACCGAAAACTAAGCTGTTAATAATTATATTAGGCCTTATCATTTTTCACCTGCGCTCTAAAATATGTTTTCAGTTTCTCCGCTTTCGGCTTTGAAACCGACTGTATATAGGGCTGATTCGGGTTACGTGCGGCATAGTCGTAGTGGTATTTTTCAGCCGGATAAAACACCTGCCCCGGCTCAATAGTAGTGACTATAGGAGCAAAGAAAATCTCTGCATCAGTCAGTTGCTGAATATATGATATGGCTAACTTCAGCTGATAATCGTCTTGCGGAAAAATCGCTGATCGGTATTGCGTGCCCACATCATTACCTTGCCGATTAAGCTGGGTGGCATCGTGCGCTACGGCAAAGAAAATCTGCAAAAGTTTACCAAACGAGAACTGCTTGGGATCGTAGACGATTCTTATCACTTCGGCATGGCCCGTCACGCCAGTGCATACTGCTTCGTAATTGGCGCGTTCGGCGCGCCCACCGGCATAGCCTGGCTGTACCGATACAACCCCTTGAAGCTGAGTGAATAGACCTTCAGTGCACCAAAAACAGCCACCCGCTAGCACAGCAACTCCAACATCGTGCTGTTGGTCGACAGACTCAGCTGGCAATGGAACCTGCTGCGGTGAAACGCGAATATTAAGCCCAGGAATAGCGCAAACGTTCATATTTATAGGCTTCAATTGGAATATGGGTACATAGTACAACAATCACTTGCCCAACTAATCTAAATGATGTGAGGTTATCTGTAAGAATTCGACTTTTGGGGCGTCTAATTCGTATGCTCAGCAACTTCATGTGCTTGTCACCTTAAATAGAACTACTATGTGACCTATTATCATGATAAATATCAAACCATACGTAATAACTTAGCACTCACTTAGACTCAGGAATTCCCTATGCCACAACACTCCCCGATTATCCTGCCATCCGAGATTACCCCGGAGTCTGTTTACCTGCGCCGCCGTGAACTGATTAGCGCCAGTCTTGCTTTACCGCTGCTGACAATTGCTGGCTGCACAGAAGCCAAAGAGCCGCTTAGCGCAAGCAGATCTACCGATAGCCCAACCGGCTTTAATACCTTAGATGAAAAAACGCGCTTTGAAGACATAACCAACTACAACAATTTCTATGAATTTGGCACTGACAAAACTGACCCTAGCAAAAATGCACATAGTTTAGTGACCAAGCCTTGGGTGGTTGTGGTTGGTGGCCAAGCAGAACTAACCGGCAGTTTCCAATTAGACGATTTCCTTAAAGGCCACGCGATACAAGACCGAACGTACAGGCTGCGCTGCGTAGAAGGTTGGTCGATGGTGATTCCATGGCAAGGCATTCCTTTGGCCGATATCATCAAGCGTTTCAAACCGAATTCAAAGGCAAAATACGTAGCATTCACTACCAAAGCTGACCGCAGTCAAATGCCCGGCATGGCCTACAACAGCATTGATTGGCCGTATCGTGAGGGCTTACGCATGGACGAGGCGATGAATCCATTAACGATTTTAGCTACTGGGCTATATGGCAAACCGATGCCGAAGCAAAATGGCGCACCTTTGCGTTTGGTGGTGCCGTGGAAATATGGCTTCAAAAGCATTAAATCCATCGTGCGCATCGATTTCCTTGAGAAAATGCCGCCCACCAGCTGGAATATGCTGCAACCGGACGAATATGGATTTTTCTCGAATGTGAACCCGGCTGTTGATCACCCACGTTGGAGCCAAGCCAGCGAACGACGCATTGCCGGCAGCGCGAATAAATTATTTGCCAACCGGATTGCTACGCTGCCATTTAATGGCTATGCGGCGCAGGTAGCCGGCATGTACAAAGGTATGGATCTTCGCAAATGGTTTTAAAACGTATCGACTGGACTTGGTTCAGCATTAAATCCATCGCGCATATTTTGGCGCTAGTTCCTGCAAGCCTATTGGTTTATCAGGCGTTGAACGATCAACTCGGTGCTGACCCCATTGCGGCCTTAACGCACCAAAGCGGTGATTGGGCCTTACGATTCTTGCTGCTGAGTTTAGCGATGACGCCGTTGCGGCTACTCCTAAAAAAATCTTGGCCAATTCGTTTCCGTCGCATGCTGGGTTTGTATTGTTTTTTTTATGCCAGTATGCATTTCAGTGTGTATCTATTCTTAGATTTGGGCAGTTATTGGTCGCAGATTGGCGCTGATATTATCAAACGCCCGTTCATCACCATCGGCTTTAGCGCGTGGCTATTACTTTTACCGTTGGCGCTAACTTCCACACAATGGATGATGCGTAAACTGAAGAAAAACTGGCTGAAGCTACACAAATTGGTATACGCGATTGGCGTTTTGGCAGTGATTCATTATTACTGGCTGGTGAAATCAGATGTCCGCGAACCACTGATGTATGCCGGCATTCTTGCACTGCTGTTTGCTATCCGCCTAAAACCGCGGTTACACTCATGGTTGGAAAACAGACGAGTAACTGATCATGGGCAAAAATCGGCTTGAGGCTTTCAGCGATGGCGTACTAGCAATCATCATCACCATCATGGTGTTGGAGTTAAAAGTACCGCACGGCGATAGCTTGCTTGCATTAAAACCCATACTTCCAGTTTTTCTCGGCTATGTACTGAGCTTTATTTACGTGGCCATATACTGGAACAACCACCACCATTTAATGCACACCGTTGAACATGTATCAGCGTCCATTTTGTGGGCCAATATGCACCTGCTATTTTGGCTTAGCTTAATCCCATTTGCAACGGCGTGGATGGGCGAAAATCATTTTTCCGCCATGCCAACTGCTCTATATGGCTGCATTCTGTTGATGGCCGGCTTTGCCTACTGGCTTTTACAACAAGCTATTATCCGAAGTCATGGCAGAGAATCAGTGTTGGCCAAAGCCATCGGCAGCGATGTTAAAGGTTATGGCTCGATGCTTTTATATGCTATTGCTATTCCACTGGCATTCTATCAAGAACTACTTGCCGATGCCATTTACGTAATGGTGGCATTGTGGTGGTTGATTCCTGACCGCCGCATTGAGCGCAGCTTGCGCAAACTATAGGGTGCGCCTTGGCGCACCACCTAGATTATATGTAGGGTGGGCTGCAACCCACCGAACGTGTATTATCTCGGCAACTCATTCGGCCGAAGATACCAGATTTGTGAACTACTTCTGGAGGATTTCCCGGGCGCTGTTCAAAAATTCTTTCTTCTGCTGTTCATTGTCCTCAAGCAGCAGCTTGTCGACACTATAAGGAACGGCAATTCCTTCGGCCATGCCCGGCTGTTGCGCAACCGCAGCCAGCCAGCGCTGAAGATGTTGCAGGCCATCGATGCAGACTCCAGACCATTTATGTGTGCGCACCCAACACCAGTTTGCGATATCGGCGATGGAGAAATCTCCGGCAAGCCACTCATTGCCCGACAGGCGCGCGTCCAACACTTCGAACAGCCGCCGTGACTCATTTTGATAACGGTCTATTGCTGGTTGAATTTTCTCTGGAAAATAACGATAAAAAACGTTGGCTTGCCCCATCATCGGTCCAACACCACCCATTTGAAACATTAGCCACTGGATAACTATAGCCCTACCCTTGGGTTCAACAGGCAATAATTTGCCAGCTTTTTCGGCAAGATATATCATAATCGCACCTGACTCAAACAAACTAAAACTATCGTTTCCTCTATCAATGATTGCCGGAATACGTCCGTTAGGGTTAATCGCAAGAAATTCAGGGGATTTTTGTTCGCTCTTGCCAAGATTGATGGCATGTACAGTGTAATCAAAGCCTAAAGCTTCCAAAGTGCATGAAACTTTATGTCCGTTCGGTGTTGCAGCCGTATATAAATCAATCATGGTGGCAATTTCTCTAGGATTGGATTTGTATCTATACTATCTCTCTCATTGTCGCCAATCAATGTCACATAGGCAATTCATTCGGCCGCAGATCCCAAACCAGTACTTCTGCTTGTTCGCCATTAGAAAAATTGAGTTTTGATTCGTTGCGAACACGTGCACCATCACCAGCAGATAATTTCACCCCATTCACAACTAAGCTGCCGCTTGCTAGTTGTATGTATGCATAACGATTTTCGCCGAGATAAAGCTGCGCCGATTCATCGCCATCAAATAATCCGGCATACACGCGCACATCTTGATAGACATTTAATGAACCTTCGGCAGAATCGGGTGAAATAATTAAACGCAGTTTTCCGCGTTTTTCAGCGTTGTCAAAATGCACTTCCTGATAGCGTGGTTGTACGGCAAGCTTATTAGGCATAATCCAAATTTGCAATAAATGCACACGCTCAGTTTTGGAATGATTAAATTCGCTATGTCGAATACCGGTGCCGGCGCTCATCATCTGTACATCCCCGAGGCGAATCACCGAACCGGTACCCATTGAGTCTTTGTGCTCCAGCGCACCTTCCAAAATATAGGTGAATATTTCCATGTCCTGATGCGGATGCGTACCAAAGCCCATACCAGCTTCAATCACATCATCATTAATGACTAATAAATCAGAAAAGCCTTGTTGTTTCGGATCACGATATTGACCGAATGAAAAGGTGTGATTTGTGTCCAGCCAGCCAAAATTTAAATGGCCGCGGTCTTTGGCACTGCGAATCTCAAGCATGCTGTACTCCTTGTTAATTAGTTAAAAATATTGTCCATGACTTCCTGTTTCTGATAAAGTGGGATTTACTTAATTGATTGTTTCATTTATGCAACAATGCTGAACAACCTAAATGACATTGCCTTGTTTGTTGCTGTGGTGAAAGCCAAGAGTTTTCGCAAAGCTGCCGAAAGCTTGGATATGCCAACCTCTACACTATCGAGGCGGATTAGCCATCTAGAGAAAAGCATTGGTATTCGGTTATTACACCGGACGACACGTCAAGTTGAATTAACCGAACTTGGGCGTGGTTATTTCGCGCGTTGCCAGCACATCATCGAGCAAGCGCAAAGCGCCCACGAAGAGCTCAGTAACGCTGCAGAATCGCCATCGGGTTTATTGCGTTTATCAATGGTTGAAGAATACGCAGCTGATTATATTATTCCGCATTTGGCGGAATTTCATC
>JAYTOD010000150.1:0-3809 GCA_043747995.1 Arenimonas sp. | reverse complement strand
GGTGGATTTTCAGGCTACATTGTTGAGCAAAGTAGTTACTCCACATTTTTCCTAATCAGCGCGGTATCGGTTTTCCCGGCGCTGATGCTTCTGGCTTGGCTGTGGAAGCGGATAGGCGTGAGCAATCATGCCTGATAAATAGCGCCAAGAATTCGCGGCCCTTTTGCGCCGGTAACGTCCACCACGTTGCCGGGCTTGCCATCTATACATTGTTTGGCCAGCCACGCGAAGGCCATCGCTTCAACGTAATCCGGATCAACGCCTAGCACTTCAGTGGATTGCACAGGGCATGGCAATAAGCTTTGCAGGGTTTGCATCAGCAGGGCATTGTGTACGCCGCCGCCACACACAAACACGTCTTCAATGTTCTGCAAACTGGCTAGCAATGCGTCGGCTATTGTCTTAGCAGTGAATGTGTTCAACGTCCGCAATACAGTTTCGGGCGAAAGGCTTAGATTCTGCAAATGCACAGCTAGCCATTCTAGGTTGAACACATCGCGGCCAGTGCTTTTTGGTGCCGGCAGTTGCAGCCACGGCTCAGATAAAAGCTGCTCTAGTAAGTGCAGGTCGATTTGCCCAAGTAAAGCTTTTTGGCCGTTATCATCGTATGCAATGTGCCAGTGTTTTTGGCACCAAGCATCCATTAAGCCATTACCTGGGCCGGTATCAAAGCCGTTTACCGAGCCATTTTCAGCTAGCAAGGTAATATTGGCGATGCCGCCAATATTCACGATTGCTCGTGCGCTGTTTGGTTTTGCAAATAAGGCCTGGTGAAAGGCCGGAACCAATGGTGCGCCTTGGCCGCCAGCTGCCACATCCCGGCGGCGAAAATCCGCAACCGTTGTGATGCCAGTGCGTTCACTGATGATATTAGCATCGCCCATTTGCAGTGTGTACGGCAAATCGCCGTGTGGATTATGCCGAACCGTTTGGCCATGGCTACCCAGCGCACGAATGTGTTCGGGTTGAATGCTGTGTTGTTGGCAAAACGTGTTCACCGCATCGGCAAAGGCATGGCCTAAAGCCGTTTCCAGTCGTCCAAACTGTTCTAGTGTAATGGCGCAATTGGATTGCGATAAACGCAGCAATTCACCACGCAACTGTTCTGGCAAGAAATAGTGGCCGGAAGGCATTAATTGCGCACTATCTGCAAAATCCACTAAGGCCACATCTATGCCATCCAAGCTGGTGCCCGACATTAAACCGATATACAAAGAAGAAAGCATGCTTAGCGCAATTGGGTAGTGACCGATTGTTCCATCATAGCAATTACGGGCGCAGTAGCGCTTTTAAATTTTGCCAAAGCTTTGCCACGCAGCGGCTCAGGTTTGGGCATAGTCACTTTTAACGGGTTAACTTGTGTGCCACCGATTCGGAATTCGTAATGTAGATGTGGGCCGGTGGCAAGACCGGTGCTGCCCACTCTGCCGATGATTGAACCTTGCGAAACAAATTGGCCGTGCTTGAGTTTGCCGAGTGCCGACATATGCCCATATAGCGTGCTTCGGCCTTGCCCGTGATTAATAATCACAGTTTTACCGTAGCCGCTTTTCCAGCCAGCCAGTTCAATTCGGCCATCGCCTGCGGCCATAATCGGTGTGCCTGTTGGGGCGGCGTAATCCACACCTTTATGGGCACGCATGCGGCCGAGCACTGGATGTTTGCGCATACCAAAGGTAGAACTTAAGCGCGCAAATTCAATAGGAATGCGTAGCAAGACTTTTTTCAGCGGCCTACCACTGCCGTCAAAATATTCATCACGGCCATTCGCGTTGTAGCGAAATGCGGAAAATTTTTCACCGCGGTTAATAAATGTTGCAGCCAGTATTTGGCCTTGCTTATACGGCTTATCTTCTAGAAAACTTTGCTCATAAACCACTTGAAATTGATCGCCAGCGCGCAAATCTTCTGCAAAATCGACATCGTATTTAAAAACATCTGCCACTTGATTAACAATCTTGCCGCTCAATCCGGCGCGCTTTGCATCGGCATACAAAGAACTGGTAATTTCGCCGGACGCCACCATAAGTCGTTTTTCCAGCTTACGCTCAGTAATACTTTCATTAATGCTATCAGCTTGAATGCTCAGTACAACTTGCGCTATGTCGTTTTGATCAAAACGCATTGCGCGTAAATTTTTGTAACCATTCATGTCAAATTCTATGATGTCGCCGTCTTTAATGGGCTTGAAGGCCTGTTTGGCTGAATCGGTTGCCAGCACGCGCAACATAATTTCTTGAGAAAGGCCTAGTTCCTTGAAAATATCGCTTAAAGTTTGGCCTCTAGTAACTGTTACGATGCGCCAGCTGTATGTGCGCCTGTCCACAGCTTTGCGAGCGAAATTAGGCGTAAATTCGAAAGTTTGTTGTTCGAGTTGTTTAGCAAATGCAGACTTTTGCAATGCCGGCACAATTGATATTACGCACAATCCAATCATGCTCAATAAACTGGCGGTCAGCCATTGCGAAACGGTTCGTGCCCGTAGTTTGCTAAAAAAAGTGGTTTGTTGCAAAAGGCTGCCTCATTGGTGTAATTCGAGTGATGCGTTAAAATAACCAGTGTTTATGGTATTCGTCAAACCACAGTGGCTTGTATTCAGGCATAATTAATTTAATTAACTATTGGTTAACAATTTGCTGCATAAGCGTTTGTTTTTAAGTCTTACGGAAATGTCTATGTCTACGGAATTGAACGAAATACTCGATATTCTTGGTCGCGGTGCGCAAGAAATATTGAAACGAGAAGAGCTTGAGGCGCGTTTAAAACTCGGTCGGCCACTGCGTATTAAAGCTGGTTTTGACCCAACAGCGCCGGATTTACATATTGGACATACTGTGCTGTTGAATAAAATGCGCCAGTTTCAAGATTTAGGGCACCAAGTTATCTTCTTGATTGGCGACTTTACTGGCATGATCGGCGATCCAACCGGCAAAAATATCACACGCAAGCCATTAACCCGCGCCGATGTGCTTGCCAATGCGCAAACCTATGCAGATCAAGTGTATAAAGTGCTTGATAAAGATAAAACAGAACTGCGCTTCAATTCAGAGTGGTTCGATAAAATGTCGGCGGCCGACATGATTAAACTGGCCGGACAGCTAACTGTGGCGCGCATGCTGGAGCGTGACGATTTCTCGAAACGCTTTGCCGCGCAACAGCCGATTGCCATCCATGAATTTTTGTATCCGCTAGTGCAGGGCTATGATTCGGTAGCCTTGAACGCCGATGTTGAATTAGGCGGCACCGACCAGAAATTCAATTTACTGATGGGCCGAGGCCTGCAAGAACATATGGGCCAAGCACCACAAATAGTGCTGACCATGCCTTTGCTTGAAGGCCTGGATGGCGTCAACAAAATGAGTAAATCGCTCGGTAATTACATCGGCATCAATGAGCCGGCTATCGATATTGTTAATAAAACCATGCGTATTGGCGATGAATTAATGTGGCGCTGGTTTGAATTGCTTAGCTTTGACGTGCCGGTTGCGCAGCTTGAACGTATGCAAGCGGACGTTGCCAACGGGCAATTGCACCCGCGCGAGGTTAAGTTGCAATTGGCGCGTGAATTAGCAACTCGTTTCCACAGTTCTCATGAGTCTGAAGCGGCTATTCAGGGCTGGCAAGCGGCGGTCCGTGGCGAGGCGAATAAAGATTTGTTAGAGCGTGTTACTTTTGGCATTCCAGTTGAAGGGCTGCGATTGCCTGCAGCCCTTAAAATGGTGGGTTTAGCGGCCAGCAATGGTGAAGCGAATCGTAAAATTGCTGAAGGCGCAGTTCGGATTGACAATGTAGTAATTGAAGACGCGCAG
>JAYTOD010000149.1:0-6938 GCA_043747995.1 Arenimonas sp. | reverse complement strand
CGCGGCCCAGCAAAACCAATCAATGCTTTGGGCTCGGCAATATTTAAATCGCCCAACATGCCCAAAGACGCCGACACGCCGCCGGTAGTGGGGTGCGTTAGTACTGAAATAAATGGTAATCCGTGTGAGCGCATACGCGCGATAGCGGCCGAGGTTTTGGCCATTTGCATTAAGGAAAAAAGACCTTCCTGCATACGCGCGCCACCGGTAGCCGAAAAACACACCAACGGGCAATTAAATTCAATGGCGCGCTCGGCGGCTAACGCGAAACGCTCACCAACCACCGAGCCCATAGAGCCGCCCATGAAACGAAACTCAAAAGCACTGACACAGATATCGCGGCCCTTGAGCTTGCCATGGATGGAAATTAGTGCATCTTTTTCACCGACGGCTTTTTGCGAAGACTTGATGCGATCGGCGTATTTTTTCTGATCTTTAAAATGCAAGGCATCGATTGGGCCGAGTTCATCACCAATTTCAAATACTTCGCCTTCATCAAGAAAAGCCATTAAGCGCTCACGCGCGCCAATCGGCATATGATGCGCACATTTCGGGCAGACATGCAGATGCTCATCTAACTCGGCGGCATATAAGGCAGCGCCACAGCTTTCACATTTTTCCCACAGCCCTTCAGGCACACCACGCTTGGTGGAGCCTTGTGTACGGATACGGGCAGGCATTAATTTACTTAACCAGCTCATCGAGTAACCCTAAATAACTAGGGGTACAGTTTACTGCAAACGCGGCCGTTTAGACTAAATCAATGGCTTGGCGAATCGGCTGTAGAAAACTAAAGGCCGCCAACCGGCTTTGCTCTGGGTCTGTGCACTCGGCTAAAATCGACACCAAGGCACTTCCAACAATCACGCCATCGGCAAATTGCGCGCAATCTTGGGCAGTCTCGGCGTCTTTTATGCCGAACCCGACATACACTGGCACCGAAGCTAAGCCTTGAATATGCTGCACGCGGTTTTTTAGGTCGCCAGCTTGCTGCAAGCCTTTGCCGGTCACGCCATTCATCGACACATAATAAATATAGCCCTGCGCATCGGCGCAGGCTTGCGTTAAACGCTTACCGGTGGTGGTTGGCGCCAACAAACTAATTAGCTGAAGCCCGTATTGGGTAAGTATTGAACGCACGCTTTGGGCTTCTTCAGGTGGCAAATCAACAATCAGCAAGGCATCCACACCGGCAGCCACGCACTGTTCGGCATACCACGTCCAGCCACGGCGCTCAATTGGGTTCAGATAGCCCATCAAAATAATCGGCGTGTCAGCATCGTTTGAGCGAAATTGTTTCACCGTTTCAAAAATATAATCGGCATTCACGCCACGTAATAAGGCGCGTTCCGAACTTTTTTGAATCACTACACCATCGGCCATTGGGTCTGAAAACGGCACACCCAACTCAATCATATCGGCGCCGGCCTGTACTAAACCATGCATGATTTCAAGGCTACAATCCAAACCCGGATCTCCGGCGGTGATAAACGGCACCAAGGCTTTTTTATGATTAGCCGCCAACTGCGTAAATTTCTGCTGCATACGATTGATGCTGATCACAAACTAATTCCTTCACGCTCGGCGATGGTGTAAATGTCTTTATCGCCACGACCAGAGAGATTCACCAACACAATGCCGTCTTTCGGCATATCTTTGGCTAATTCAATGGCCTGCGCCACCGCATGCGAGGATTCTAAAGCGGCCAGAATGCCTTCTTTGCGCGCTAATAAATGAAAAGCCTGCATGCACTGCGCATCGGTAACACCCACATAATTTGCACGGCCGGTGTCTTTCAAGAATGCATGCTCCGGGCCAACGCCGGGGTAATCCAAGCCAGCCGAAATCGAATGCGTTTCGGTAATTTGTCCATCTTCATCGCAAATCACATAGGTGCGGTTGCCATGCAATACGCCAGGCACACCCGCCGATAAAGACGCCGAATGTCGTCCCGTTTCAATGCCCTCGCCTGCAGCTTCCGCGCCCCACAAAACCACTTCGCTGTCGTTTAAAAATGGGTGAAACATACCAATCGCATTTGAACCACCACCCACGCACGCCACAATCGCATCGGGCAAGCGCTGGTATTGGCTCAGCATCTGCTGCCGCGACTCCTTGCCAACCACCGCGTTGAAATCGCGCACCATACGCGGATACGGGCTTGGGCCGGCGGCGGTGCCAATAATATAAAAAGTATCGTGGATATTACTCACCCAATCACGCATCGCTTCATTGAGCGCATCTTTCAGGGTTTTTGAGCCAGAAGTTACTGGCACTACTTCAGCGCCGAGCAGTTTCATGCGAAATACATTAATAGCCTGCCGCTCAATATCCACAGCGCCCATGTACACCACGCACTTCAAGCCCAAACGCGCGGCCACTGTGGCAGATGCCACGCCGTGCTGGCCTGCTCCAGTTTCGGCAATCACCCGCGTTTTACCCATGCGCTTGGCCAACATCGCTTGGCCAATAGTATTGTTAATTTTGTGCGCACCAGTGTGATTCAGATCTTCGCGTTTCAGCAAAATGCGCGCACCACCCACAAACTCGCTTAAATGCTTGGCTTCATAAATTGGGCTAGGCCGACCCACGTAATGGGCGTAGTCAAACGCTAACTCCGCTTGAAAGGCTGGGTCAATCAACGCCGCTTCATAGGCCTGTTCTAATTCAGCCAACGGCTGCATTAAGGTTTCCGACACAAACCGACCGCCGTACACACCGAAATGGCCGTTGGCATCCGGAAATTGCGAATAATCTAAAGAAGGTTTAAGTAAAGTATTCATAGCTTTCTATTATCAACTAAATGCTGTGTTGCAGAAATGAAATCCTGCAATTTTTTCATTGTTCTTGTTCAATATCCTAATTTTAAGCTATGTCAGAGCAGGTTTCTAGCACATATGCCGCTAGCCTACGTTGCAAAGGTATCTCGGGTTTTGAGAATGCCTCGCCATACACTGCCTTGAAACATTTTATTAACGCGGTCTTAGATAACCTATCTTTTTGGTGGTGAATGTTATGAGTTTGCGCAGTCTTTTTATCGATTTCAATGCCTACTTTGCTTCTGTTGAACAACAAGAGCAGCCACATCTGCGCGGCCGTCCTATCGCTGTTGTACCAGTTTTAACTAAAAATGCCTGTTGTATTGCAGCCAGTTATGAAGCCAAAAAAATGGGTGTTAAAACCGGCTCAATTCTCCATGAAGCCAAAAAACTTTGCCCTGACATTAAATTTGTTGAAGCAAGACCGGCGGTCTATGTGCGTTACCACCACCGCTTAGTTGAGCTCATTAAACAATGCATTCCTATTGCATACGTTGGTTCCATTGATGAAATGGCCTGCGAGCTAATTGGCCGTGAACAACAACGCGCCCATGCCATCATCATTGCACAGTCCATTAAAGCCAAATTCAACGAACATACGCCATTTATCAAAGCTTCCATTGGCATTGCACCGAATCATTTTTTGGCCAAAACCGCTACTGACATGCAGAAGCCCGATGGCTTGGTGGTGATTGAGCAACACGATTTACCGAATATTTTATACGCGCTGAAATTGCGTGATTTATGCGGCATTGGTCCTGCCATGGAACAACGATTACATCAGCAAAATATATTCACTACCGAGCAACTGTGCACGGCAACCAACAAGCGCTTGCATAGCATTTGGGGCAGTATTGAAGGTGACCGTTTCTATAAAAAGCTACGCGGTGAATTTGTTACAGAGTCGCTCACCCACGAGAAAAAAAGCATTAGTCATTCGCATGTGTTGGCACCCGAGCTGCGCAACCCGGCAAGCGCCGAAGCTGTGCTAAAAAAATTACTGCAAAAAGCCGCTATGCGCTTACGTAATGAAAAACTGGTTGCAAGGCAATTGCACGTCAAAATTAAATATTTAGATGCGCCAAGCTGGCGCGAATTCTGCTACTGCGATGATGTTGATGATAGCCACACGCTGTTGCTGCATTTAAATCAGCTATTAGCGCAGCGGCCAAAACACAGCAAGCCGTTTGCGGTATTGGTTGTGCTCTCGAATTTATGCGAACGTGTTGGCACCACCGATGATTTGTTCGCGCACAACACCGATCACAGCGTTTTAAGCTCGGTGATGGATACCATTAACCAACGCTTCGGCTTCCAAAAAATTTGTTATGCGTCCAGCCAAAGCGCGGCAAAATCGGCACCGATGCGCATCGCCTTCACCCGCATTCCAGATGTGGTGCAGGAAGATGAATTATTTAAGCGGCACTAATCAAAAAAGCAGGACATAGGGTGCGCCTTGGCGCACCGTGAATGGATTGCTGCAATTTATGAGGGCGGAGGGCATCATTCAAACGCTAATAACCTCCGTCCCCTTTGTTGCCTTTGTTGCCCGCTTTGTTCCGGCTCCTTTGTTCAATGGATCCTGGTCCAGTATCGGTAGTTTCTTGCGTACCTTGCCGGTTTTTACCGGTTCCGGCGCGACGCTGTGTTCATGGGCCAATTCACTCCAGAACCGCATGCCGAGCGTGTGTTGAACTTCCGCCGGCGTGGTTTCACCCGAAACAATCCAGTCCTTGGCGCTCGCTGCCATAGATCGACGATTGCCGGCCGCAATACGCGTCAGCTCTTCCAGGCGATTTTCCCCGGTAACGATGGCTTGCCGCAGTAGTGGTGATATTTCTAGACTTTCGATAATCGGCAAACGGCCGCTGAAGCCGGTGTAGTCACAGACCTCGCAACCGACTTGATGATAGGCAGGATACTCGCCAGTTAGGCGCTGGAATTCCTGGTCGGTGGCCAAGTAAGGCGCTTTTGTTGGCTGACGACAGTCTGAGCAAAGACGGCGAATGAGGCGCTGTGACACGACGCCAAGCAGTGCATCGGCAAGAATACTGGCCTCCACGCCAAGATCAAGCATGCGAGGCAGGCTTCCAAGCGCATCGTTGGTGTGCAGTGTTGACAGAACCAAATGGCCTGTGAGTGCCGCTTGGCTGGCAATCCGAGCTGTTTCGCCATCACGGATTTCACCGACCAGAACCACATCCGGGTCCTGACGCAGGATGGCGCGCAGACTTTCGGCGAAAGTCATGCCCTGCTTTTCATTGACCTGAACCTGCGAAATCCCAGGCAGCACATATTCAACGGGATCTTCGATGGTCATGATGTTGATGTCGGTCGCATTCAGTTCCGCTAGCAGAGCATAAAGCGTTGAGGTCTTGCCCGATCCTGTTGGGCCGGTTAGTAGCACGATACCGGCGCTGTTGCTGGTCATGCGTCGTAGGGTTTGCTGTGCGTCAACAGTAAAATGACTCTGCTGCAATGAGAAGTTGCGGCTCTGATCAAGCAGTCTGCAGACTATGCGGACACCATCATAGGCTGGCAATATGGATAATCGGACATCGATTTCACGTCGACCATAAACAAGGCGCAGGCGGCCATCTTGAGCGATGAGAGGGCTGGAATCCAACCCCGCCTGGGCTTTGAAATAACGGGCAATAGCGCCTAGCATTTCGTCCGTCACCGTCGTGATGCGCCTTAATCGTCCGTCGATGCGGAAGCGAATGGCCCCGCCACCGAGATAAGGGTGGAGATGTACATCGGACGCATTGCGGTCGATCGCCATGCGCAGCAGTGAGCTGGCAAGCTTGACGGCCGGCGTGTTGTCGTTGGCGGCGAGCAGATTAATGGCTCGGGTCTTGTCGAAACCACCGAGGCTTCTTGGAGAGAAGAAACGGGTCAGACAGATGTCGATTTCGTCAGGCGGAAGCACTACTAACTCGACAGTTCTGGCCGCGGCAAAGCACAGGCGCGAATACGATTCTTCAGAAAGCCGCGGATCGGAAACGGCGAAACAGGCGACTTCACCTGTCACCCATAGCTGGACGACATTCAACTCTCGGCAGTGCCGTTCGGGCAGAAGGCTGACCTCGGTTGGCTGGAAATCAGCGATATTCCCGATTTTCAGGCTATGGGCACTTGCCACATATTCCGCAAGCTCCATGGGCGTAATCTGAAAAATCGCCGCAACCTGCCTCCATGCATCGCTCGCGTTAGAGGAAATGGCCAAGTTGGCCGGTATGTCGGTGCCAGGGCGCATCAAAACTGCCGCCTTGACAAGCCAGTGCTTGAATTCAATCATGTATGCTCATCCTGTTTGACTTCAGTCTGGCAATTGGCCAAACACAATGTCGGAATGGCTCTGCAGGTAACCTGCTTGTCGTAACGGATGGCCAAGCAGGCCTGGCCATAATAATTTTTCATGTTAATAGTCTTAGTAATCGTTGCTGCGATGCTAGCAATGCATGCTGGTTTTTGAAAAATTGGGTTGAAAAAAACGCCGTGCGCCAATTTCGTCGGTGATTGATGCGACTGTGGTTCCGCCGCGCATATTTGCTCCTGCCGACTAAGGTTTTGATTAAGCGACAAACCGCCGCGGACACCTACAATTTAAACAAATTACGGGGCGATTGTAAACCGGCGTATTCAACAGTGAGTGGGATATTAAGCAGGCCAAAAAGCTACCAACCCTTGGCAAGGGTTGGTATGCTGGGGCAGGAAATAACGATACAAGCCGTTAGAAACTTTCGTTCTCGCCATGAACGCTGAATAACCGTAAGAAAAACAATTGACACAATAATTGCTACGTATCATATTGAGAATGATTTAGCACTTCTGCATAGCGACCAAGATTTCGATGCTTTCGTTGAGCACCTGAATCTGCAATCTGCTCAACCCGGAACATAACAAGCAAAATGTGAGATTTATGGTGGCGGAGAGTGTTATTCAAACGCTAATATACTCCGTCCATTTTGTTGGGGAAATCTTATGCCGCTTCTTAAAATCTTACAAAGCTTTTTAATGCTAGCCGCGTTGTCGATTTGTGTGGTTAATGCGCAAAGCACAACTTTAATTGAAACAACCATGTCATTGGCCGAGGAAGGTAATGCCAAGGCGCAAGCT
>JAYTOD010000148.1:0-10742 GCA_043747995.1 Arenimonas sp. | reverse complement strand
GTCGGTAAATCCTTATGCGAAATGGATCTGCTCGATACCGCGCGCACCATTCTGGCTGATGCTAAAGCGCGTGGCGCCGATATTCCGATTCCTAGCGATGTGGTGGTAGCCAAAGCCTTTTCCGCAGATGCTGAGGCAACCATTAAAGCAGTGGCCGATGTGGCCGATGACGACTTGATTCTGGATATTGGCCCAGAAACTGCTAAGCGCTACGCGCAAATGATTGCACAGGCGGGCACGGTGATTTGGAATGGCCCAGTGGGTGTGTTTGAATTCGACGCATTCGCCAAAGGCACTGAAGTTTTAGCACATGCCATAGCTGATTCAAAGGCGTTTTCCATAGCAGGCGGCGGCGATACCTTGGCGGCAGTTGATAAATTCGGCATCGAAAAAGACATCAGTTATATTTCAACCGGCGGCGGTGCGTTTCTGGAATTTTGTGAAGGCAAAGAGCTGCCAGCCGTTACTGCGCTGCTGGCGCGTGGCGTTTAATCAGCTTCGAAGCTGTAGCCTTGTTGTTTGAGATATGCTAACCATTCTGGTTTTAATATGCCAAAAATAAGCGAATCTTGTATACCATCTGGGTGCACAAATCGTTCTCGCAGCAAGCCTTCACGCTGAAAGCCAAGGCGTTCTAAAACTTTATTAGATCGCAAGTTATTCGGCTCGGTATCGGCCTCAATGCGATGCAAGCCAAGCTCTAAAAAGCCGAAACTAATCGCCAAGCTGGCGGCTTCTGTGGCTAAGCCTTTGCCCCAACATTCAGGCATTAATGCATAGCCAAGGCCAGCGCGCGCGTGTTGCGGGTTTATTTCGTATAGTGTGCAGGTGCCAATCATCTGGTCGCTTTCAAGATCGGCAATAATCCAGCTAATTACTTCGCGCTTAGCGAAGCCTTCAACTATCGTATTTGCGTAGTCAATGGCTTCTTGCGGAGTGCTCATTGGCCCGCGGCTCCAATAGCGCATCACCTGCGGATTCGAAAATAAGGCGAACAACGCGCTAATATCGATTTCTTGAATGCCGCGCAATCGTATGTAGTCACTTTCAAGTACCGGAAAATCCGATAATATGGCAAGCTTGTCTTTGATACACTGAGTTGAACTTTGCATTGTCATCATTGTGCCTTAATCATTGAGTATAAAGTCTTATGAGTAAGAATTTCCGCCGCACCAAAATAGTCGCCACATTAGGGCCAGCAACCGATCCGCCGGGCGTTTTGGCGCAGCTTATTGAAGCCGGTGTAAATGTGGTGCGCTTGAATTTCTCACATGGCACTTCTGAACAACATGCCGAGCGCGTGGCAAAAGTACGCGAAATTGCCGCGCGTTTAGGTTTTGAAATTGGCGTGCTAGCTGACTTACAAGGCCCAAAGATCCGCATTGAAAAATTCGATGGCGACAAAGTTCAACTAATGAGCGGACAAGAATTTCGCTTGGTGTGCCGCGCTGATGCGCCATTGGGTGATGCGACACAAATTGGTGTCAGCTATTTAGGTTTAGTGAATGATGTAAATGTGGGCGATACATTATTGCTCGATGATGGCCTGATTTCTTTGCTGGTCACGGCTTTAAATGGCGATACGATTGTGACTGAAGTGCTGGCCGGTGGCGCTTTGTCGAATCGCAAAGGTTTGAACCGTTTGGGCGGCGGCTTATCTTTGGATGCGCTATCTGAACAAGATAAACAACATATCGCGGTGGCCGCCAAACTCGATGTTGATTTTCTGGCAGTGTCGTTTTGCCGTAGTGCCGCCGATATTGAACTGGCGCGCGCCATTGCTAAAAGCCATGGCTCATTCGCGCATATTGTAGCCAAAATTGAACGTGCTGAAGCGATAACGAATTTAGTCGAAATCACCGAAGCCAGCGATGTGGTGATGGTTGCGCGCGGCGATTTAGGCGTGGAAATTGGCGATGCTGAATTGCCCGGCTTGCAGAAGCTAATCATTCGTACTGCATTGGAATGCAATAAAGTGGTGATCACCGCTACACAGATGTTGCAATCGATGGTAGATAACCCAATTCCAACCCGCGCCGAAGTATTGGATGTTGCCAATTCGGTGATTGACGGTACCGATGCGGTGATGTTATCGGCCGAAACCGCGTCCGGTTCGTATCCTGTCAAAGCCGTCGAAGCCATGAACCGCATTTGCTTGGGTGCTGAACGCCAATTTAAGCACGATACTGATTTTGAGAAAGCACCGCGCGATTTGCAGCGGGTTGACCAAGCTATTGCAATGGCTGCCATGTTTGTCGCAGAGCACATCAATCTGCGTGGCATTATCGCTTTAACGGAATCGGGCGGCACAGCACGCTACCTATCGCGCTTTCGTTCGAATGTGGCTTTATTCGGTCTTTCCCGCTTCGGCTATGCGAGGCGACGGATGAGTTTGATGCGTGATGTATACCCAATCAATTTTGATAGTGATGGCCAATCCATGCATGTAGCTGCCCGCAAAGCGGTTTCGCAGTTGTTCGAGCATGGCTTCTTGGAAATCGGCGATAAGGTGTTAATCACCAGTGGCGACCACATGGAACAACACGGCGCCACCAATACCATGCGCCTATTGGCGGTGGGCGAGGGCGGCAAAACCGAAGGCTTGGGGGATTTGTAAATAAACCCGCAATACCGTTTTTTTATAGAGCGTACCTAGGCGCGACGCATGCAATTATTCGTTGGCTTCGAAACGATTTGCCGCTATGTTCTTTTTAACTTTTGCAGGATCCCAAATGCGGCCGTTCATGGCAATATACACGCCCGGTGGCAGAGATTGCACAGCGCCAACCGCGGTGCCGATGTTGAATTCGGCATCCGATCCGCGGAAACTGGCCGGATTTAAAGCGCCTGTTAGCACAATAGTTTTGCCGGGGATGCTCGATAATACTCTGGCTGTTTCAACCATCGAATCGGTGCCGTGGGTAATAAGAATATGCACTTCTGCGCGGGCTTCAATGGTGCTTTTCAGTAATTCACGATCAGCTTGATCGATATGCAAGCTGTCTTTGCGCATAACCGGCACAACGCAAAATGGGATTACCACGCCGAGTTCTTTCAGAATTCGGCCAATTTGCGGTTCACCCACTTGGTAATCGGATTTGTCATCGAAATAAATTTTGTCGATGGTGCCGCCGGTGGTAAGTATTAAAAGTGAATGCATGTGCAGCTCCAATTTCCCATTGTTTTATTTTACGTGTTTTCAGGCCAAAGCATCCCATGGAAGTCCTCCTTGCATGCAAGAGGGATTTAGGGGGATTTGCGTTTCAGTAGTTTGGCTTGCAGCCCATCCCAGTTGCCGGAAAAAATAATCCATAGCGAAAGGCCTAGTTCAAGTAAAGCCAACGGCCAAATAGCAGGCGTGCTCCATAGTTCAGCAATGCTGTGGCAGAAATACAACAAGGCTGCAACGCCTGCCCAAAAAACGGCGGACGGACGGCGTAGAAAAGCCAAGATTGCCGCTGGCGCTATGGGCGCCAAAGCAAGGCTCAATGCCACAGATTTGGGAAACGTTTCAGGCGGTGCCAGCCACGCGTACCAAATAATTTGCAGCGCAAGCATGGCAAAAATACCGAGTATTGCATAGCGCTTGGAAAGCGAATAGTTCAGTTTTTCAGTGCTAGTCATACGCTGAGCTTCTGGCTAATTTGCGCAACACGTTTACCTAGTGCTTTGGCTAGCACAGCCTCGTCGTCGCTTATTGGTGCTTTGCCATCTGCACCACTAACATGGCTAGCGCCATAAGGCGTGCCGCCGGTTTGTGTGCTCGATAAACGCGCTTCGGTAAATGGCAAGCCAACCATCACGCAACCATGGTGCATCAGCGGCAACATCATACTTAATAATGTCGATTCCTGCCCACCGTGCATGCTGGCGGTTGAAGTAAATACCGCGGCAGCTTTGCCCACTAATATACCACTTGCCCATTCTGCGCCTGTGCTATCCCAAAAATGTTTCATCGGTGCGGCCATATTACCGAATCGGGTAGGGCTGCCCAAGATCAGCGCAGAACATTCAGCGAGATCTTGTTTGCTCACATACGGCGCGCCATCGTTCGGCACAGCCGCTTCGGTGGCAAGATGATTGCTCGAAACGGAAGGCACACAGCGAAGCCGCGCAATGCCACCTGCTTCTTCCACGCCACGGGCAATCAGATTGGCCAGTTTTTCCACCGAACCATTACGGCTGTAGTACAAAATCAATATATCGGACATGAAAGCCTCTCTATTAGCTTGCTATACTTTAACAATGCATACGCTAAAAACAAAGCTACTTAATGGCCCGCATGCCGAGTCTATCGATAAACTCGGCAATTTCATGCGCTATTTAGCCAGGCGCTTCATCGACGACCGTTGTTTTGAAGCTGCTGGCTCGCTGTCGTACACCAGCATATTAGCGATTGTGCCGTTTGCAGCGGTGGTATTCGCGGTGTTCACCGCATTTCCCGTTTTTGATCAATGGTCAGCAAAACTCACTGATTTTGTATTTGCTAATTTTGTGCCCGATGTGGCCAATAACTTGGAAAATACTGTGTCAGGCTTTGCAAATAGCGCAAGAACCCTGCCGTTTACCGGAATTGTGGCTTTGCTAATTTCAGTTGGGCTAACTATGTGGAGTGTGGAAAAAGCTTTTAACTCGATTTGGCGCGTGCCTTCACCGAAGCCTAAATTTTTTCGATTTTTGATTTATTGGGGCATGCTGACATTAGGCTCCTTACTAATCGTTGCGCTTTTAGCTTTGAATTCGGCATTGAGCGTGTATGTTAATTTCGCCAACTACACGCCATCAGCGCTCAATGGGCTGGGGCTTTTCCTTTCGCCATTATTGCTTGAGTTACTAGCATTCACCTGTGCCTATTGGTTAATTCCGCATCGAGAAGTGCCGTTCCGCTTTGCCTTAATCGGCGGCGTATGTGCAACATTTTTATTTGAATTATTGAAATGGCTGTTTGGTATTTATCTGAGCTCTGTGTCGTATCAATATATTTATGGCGCATTGGCCGTAGTGCCCATTTCGCTGGTGTGGCTGTATTTTGTGTGGGTGGTGATATTGCTGTGTGCATCAATCACGGCAACCTTATCCTCTTTTCGCTATCGGCCTAAGGCCGTGCGTGCTTCCAAGGGTATCGATTTTTATTGGGTATTGCGGATCATTGCGCGCTTTAATGAAGCGGATAAAGACCATCAACATTTATCCTTTAATACCATTTCCTTGCTCGAGCCAAATATTTCCGAGCCTATGCTGAGATCGTACATGATAGGCCTTGCCAATATTGACCTTCTACAAAGCGATAGCCATGATTATTGGTGGCTATCAAAACCGCTATCAAATTTCAATTTGAAAGATATTCATCACGGCCTTATGTTACGCATTCCTGTTGAGTCTATCGAGTTGCCTTCACAAGGTGATGACATTGATAGCCAGGTTATGCCTATAATTCAAGCATTGAGTGGCTCACTTGAAGTGCCACTCGAACGTTCTTTATCCAGTTGTTTCAAAAAAGACTACTCATGACTAAACTGCTAATCCTAATCGCCGCACTTGCGCTTGTTGCCTGCCAGAAGAATGATTCTAGCAGCATAAGCAAGCCCGCTGAGCCTGCTCAAAAAACCCCAGCCACAGCTCAATCTGCGCCACAGCCAAGCACAAGCTCCAAGCAGCAACCGCAGCTAGTGATTGAAACCTTTGATGGCAAAACCTTTGATCTTGCAAGCCACCGCAGCCAATGGGTGGTAGTGAATTTTTGGGCAACCTGGTGCGCGCCATGTTTAAAAGAAATTCCTGACTTTAACGCCTTTGCAAAAGAACATAAAAATGTGCAGTTTATTGGTTTAGCCTATGAGGAAATTGAACGTGCCGAAATGCAGGCGTTTCTGAAAAAAGTGCCCATTGAATATCCAATTGCAGTATTGGATGTGTATAACACCCCAAAAGATTTTGACACACCGCGTGGGTTGCCTATGACGGTGCTGATTGCGCCAGGTGGAAAAGTTGCTGAAAAGTACTTAGGGCCGGTGACTACAGAGCAGTTGTTAGCTGTGATTAATAATGATAATAAACTTTAACGATGCCCAAACAATAAGGTTATGTTTATTCGACGATTCTCATAGCCGTCTTTAAAATGAAAGTTATCGGTACTATGAAATAAATCAGAATTAAACAATACCGCGCGATTTTGGCGGTAGGGCACATTAACTTTATTAGCGCCTGATGATGCTAGAAAGTCTTGAATGCGTTGTTGTCGATCTACCTCTCCAGTGTTGAACTCTGAAAAGCCCCATTCCGAGGGTGCTTCTTTATCCCAAATCACTAGGCCTCCAGAATTTGGATCCAAGTTGGCATCATCAGGTGTAATCCAAAAATTCAAATTTATTGCAGCAATATCCGCATGCATTTGAATGCCTTGTAACTGACTATCGTATTTAAACGCCCACATTTGAATAAGCGGGTAATCTTTGAAAATTGCCGGCAAATGCGTTTTCAATTCTTCTGCAATTTGAAATAGCAAGGGCGCAGCAAAACCATTTTCCATTAATGCGCCTAAATAGCCGTTTGGATGATGGAAATCGAACCACATGGTGTTTTCTAAGCAATATTTACGCAAAGCTTTTATGCTGGCTTCACTTAGGAAATCATCAATCCATGTGATGCCTGGCGCTTGTGCGGCATAGTTCTGTTCAATAGTGTGAAAATCTCTGGCTACATTAACTGCCGGATCCTTGCTGCGTTCTGCTTGTTCAAATTGATGTACGTGATTATAATTTCCACGCATTTCCTGTAACGCTGATGGTAGCAGATTGACAATCGTATCCGGCTCAAGCTCAGTAGAAAGATGAGCCAATAATTTTTGATGTTGTAATGTCAGTACATCGAATTTTGAATCACCTGTAATTACTTTTAGGTATTGGAATTGTTCAATATCATGCTTTAATTTAACTTTTGATGTGCTGGTAAATTCTTTTTGATTTGATACAGGTATTCCTTTGCCAAAATATGCTAGCATACGTTGCTGAAAATCATTGCTAGCCTGTTCTGTATGGTTTTGTTCAAGATTGCAGTAGGCTCTTGCACGCAGTGCATCGGGGTGCCCGCCTGAAAGAGTAACGGCTTTATTGGCGGCGCTATGCGCCTCAATAAATCTTCGATTTTGTCGGTAAGCTAAGGACAGTTGTGTCCAGCATTCAAATTGTTGTGGAGCAAGTACTGTGGCTCGCTCAGCATGCAATAGCGCTTTGGAAGATTGATTAAAATCGTTGTATAAAATGGCTAAACTATGTTGATAAAAAGCATTGTGTGGATTGCTGTCTATCAACGCTAGAAAACAGCGCTCAGACTGACTAACTTCGCCTAAAGCATGAAAACATTGCGCGCTCAGTAGTTGTGCTTGCGTATGGTTATTTTCCATGTTGAGCGCTTTGTTCAGAAATTCAAGCGCTTGCCTATAGTTACTTTGCTGTATTTGGGCAATGGCACGTTGTATGCATTCATTGATTTGAATAGCAGTTGAGAAGTTTTGCGACATACTAGCTGTAATACGATTTGATCGGTTTTGGCTGGGCACTAAACACTTCTTTCTGTGCTTTACCTGAAAGTGCTTTCAGTTTAAGTTGTTCAATTACAATTGGGTCTTTAGGGAACTGCTCAACAAAATGTCGAATTAGGTTCAAGCGGCCGAGTTTCTGGCTGTTAAAATCGACAACAGTCCAAGGTGCTTTTTTAGTATGGGTTGCCTCAAACATAGCCGTTCTTGCAAGCGTGTAGTCTTTGTACTTCTCGCGTGAAAGCAAATCCATAGGCGATAATTTCCATTGCTTTAAAGGGTCTTGTAAGCGCTCTTGGAAGCGTTGTTCTTGTTCGTCCTGATCGACTGATAACCAGTATTTGAACAGTAAAATGCCGTCATCAAGCAAAAGCTGCTCAACGAGTGGGACCTGCTTGAGGAAGGCTTTGTATTGCTGTTCATTGCAAAACCCCATCACTTTCTCAACACCAGCGCGGTTGTACCAGCTGCGGTCAAAGAATACGAATTCGCCCGAGTTTGGTAAGTGTGCAATATAGCGCTGGAAATACCATTGCCCGGATTCTTGTTCGGAAGGCTTGCTGAGCGCTACTGTGCGGCACCTACGACTATTCATATGCGCCATTAAAGCAGCAATGACGCCGCCTTTTCCTGCAGTATCTCGACCTTCAACGATTACCAATATGCGTTTATTGTTTTCCTGAACCCAATTGGTAACGCGGTTTAGTTCAATTTGCAGCGTTTGCAGTTCTTTTTCATAATTGGATTTGCTGATCTTTGCCATAAAACCTCACTATAGTTATCGCTCAAGTAAACGCTTATTCAATGTAGCAAGGTTACAAGGCTTAGTCTCGCTATTCAATTGGTGTTGAATAATTTCTTGCCAAGCCAATTGGCAGGCATTGATTGAGCCGGGTAGACAAAACACAAAGGCTGCGTTGGCAAGGCCTGCAAATGCCCGCGATTGCACAGTTGATGTGCCAATTTGAGCAAAGCTAAGGTGTCGAAATAATTCGCCAAAACCGGGCATCTGTTTGTCTAGCAAGGGCAGAATTGCCTCTGGTGTTGAATCCCTGCCGGTGAAGCCAGTGCCGCCGGTGCACAGTATGCCATGCACATTCGAATCGGCAATCCATGTGGCAACAAGTGCACGAATTTGGTATTTATCATCAGCAATAATTTTACGTTGATACAACATATGTCCACTTACTTCGATTGCCTGCACCAAATAATTACCTGACTGATCATCGGCTAATGTCCGTGAATCACTGATGGTCAGCACACAGATATTCAATGGCATGTTCATGTATTTCCTTCGGTTAATAATTTCAACTCATCGGCTTGGTTCTCAACGCTTAAGCGTTCAATCAGCTCGTCTAAATCGCCGGCAATAATTTCAGGTAATTTATACAAGGTTAAACCTTCAACCCGATGGTCAGTAATTCGACCTTGCGGAAAATTATAGGTGCGGATGCGTTGGCTGCGATCACCGCTGCCAACCTGCAAGCGCCGGGATTCAGCCTGCACAGCATTTTGCTTAGCGCGTTGTTCATCAAGTAGCTTTGCTTTCAGTAAGCTCATTGCACGCGCACGATTTTTGTGCTGGCTGCGTTCATCCTGACACTCAACCACAATGCCGCTGGGAAGATGAGTAATGCGAATTGCTGAATCGGTTTTATTAACGTGCTGACCGCCCGCACCAGACGCTCTGAACGTATCGGTTTTAATGTCGCCCGGCGGAATGAGCACTTCATCAATTTCATCCATTTCCGGCAAAATAGCCACGGTAGCCGCCGATGTGTGAATACGCCCTTGTGTTTCGGTATCTGGCACGCGCTGCACCCGATGGGTGCCCGATTCAAATTTGAATTTAGAGTATGCGCCTTTGCCTTCAACACGTGCGATGATTTCGCGGTAACCGCCGTGCTCGCCAGTATTGGCGGATAGTATTTCGAATTGCCAGCGTTTCTTTTCGGCATAGCGCGCATACATACGATATAAATCGCCGGCAAAAATAGCCGCTTCATCGCCGCCAGTGCCGGCGCGGATTTCTAAATACAGGTTTGCTTCATCACGCGGGTCAGTGGGAATTAGCAAAATACCTAAAGAATTTTCGAGCGACTCTATTTTAGTTTTAAGCTGTGGAATTTCTTCTTCAGCTAAATCCTGCATCTCTGGATCTGAGCGCCAGCTTTCGGCATCGGCAAGATCGCGCTTGGCTTGCTGGTATTCATTCAAGCCAGTAACCACTGGGTCAAGCTGTGAATATTCCTGCGAAAGCTCGCGGAATTTATTATTTGAGGCGATTACGGCGGGATCAGACAGCAATCTTGCCACCTCTTCATGGCGTTCTGCGAGGCTTTCAAGTTTCCTTAACAGATTAGGACTGAGCATCGGAATCAATATCAAACAATTTTTCAGCAGCTTTCAGTAGCTCGATATTGCCGTCCAAGGCGGCCTGCTTTAGGGTAGTACTTGGTTTGTGCATAAATTTATTGCTTAATTGATGCGCTAACAATTCAAGCACTTCATCTGCTGAATCACCACGCGCTAGGGCTTGTCGGGCTTTTTCAAGTTGTGCATCGCGTAGTTGTTCAACGTGCACTCGAATTTTTAGTACGCTAGTTTGATGCTCTAATGCATTGAATTGCGTCAAAAAATGTTCAGCTTGAATATCGATAATGCTTTGCGCCTGCAAGGCTGCCTGTTGGCGGGAAGCACGACTTTCTTCAAGGACGTGGTCAAGGTCGTCAACGGTATATAAATAAATATCATCAAGCAGCGCAACATCCGGCTCAACATCCCGAGGTACGGCCAAATCAATGAACAGCATCGGTTTATGTTTGCGCTGCTGCAGAGCTTTTGCAACATCAACTTTTGACACAATAATTTGCTGGCTTGCGGTTGCACTAATCACGATGTCGGCATTGGCTAAATGTTTTGGAAATTCGGCTAAAGGCAAAGCGAAACCAGCATAGCGCGAAGCCAAGCTTTGCGCATGTTCTAAGGTACGATTAGCAATCATCAGATGTTTAACTTTTGCGCTGGCCAAGTGCTGTGCCACTAGCTCAATAGTTTCACCGGCACCTATCAGCAACACACTGGCTTGATCTAGTTGGCTGAACAATTGACGGGCTAATTTAACACTAGCATAGGCAACCGAAACCGGGTGCGCACCAATCTGTGTCTCTGTGCGAATGCGTTTAGCCATGGCAAACGTGTGTTG
>JAYTOD010000147.1:0-5224 GCA_043747995.1 Arenimonas sp. | reverse complement strand
CGATTACTTTCAATTTTATTGACGACGGTGCGTGACGATGGCAGAAATAATGCCACGGTAGCGAATAAAACTACTACAACGACCAAAGAAATCAAAAATTCATAAATTCGATTCATTAAACACTCTCTCCAAGAACAAATCACCCCTACTGGGTAATCAGCCTTTAAGGATACCACCTAAAATCCAAAAGAGTTAGCCCCTAGCTAGCACTTTTTGTGGCCTTTAGGCTTAGACAATTTTCATTTCGAAAGCTTTCAACACCGCCCTCGTCCTATCTCGCACGCCTAATTTAGACAAAATGTTCGACACATGGTTTTTAATGGTGCCTTCCGCCACATGTAGGGAATTAGCGATTTCCTTGTTGGAAAAGCCACCTGCCATCAAGCGCAATATCTCGGTTTCTCGATCAGTTAGCGGGTCTGGGCGCTCTAAGCTAACAAACTGATTGTTCATACTCTCTAGGCCCGATAATAATCGTTGTGTAATGGCTGGCTGAACCAATGTGCCACCTTTTGAGACTACATGAATAGCATCCACCAATTGCTCTAAACTCACATCTTTGAGTAAATAGCCTTTTGCACCAGCCTTAACTCCCGCCAAGACCAATTCATCGTCGTCAAAGGTGGTTAAAATAATGGTCGGCGGCAATTGCTTAAGCGCATTCAGCGCTTGAATGGCTTCCAGGCCTGATTTAACCGGCATACGCATATCCATTAAGACCACATCGGGTTTAATACTTGGGATAAGTTCAATGGCCTGCTGACCATCACTGGCTTCAGCCACAACTTCAATGGAATCTGCAAGCGACAACAAGGACTTAACGCCTTGACGCACCAAGGTTTGATCATCAACTAACATTACTTTAATCATTTTTAGGCCTCCAATGGCAAAGTAATACTGACACTAAAACCGTGATTTGGTGCAGTTTGAATAACCATATGCCCATTTAACTCAGTTACACGCTCTTTCATGCCCTGCAAGCCATTGCCCAATTTCGCTAAGTCTACACCTACTCCGTCATCTTCTGATTTTAAAATCAATAGATTATCTAAAATTTGTAAAGTTAATTCTAATTTTTTTGCGCGCGCGTGCTTAATGGTATTGGTAATTAATTCTTGCACACACCGTAATAAAACTTGTGCTTGCGCAGGATCATCCAAGCGCAGATTGTGGTCGGCTTTAAGCTCAATCAGTAAATTCGGCACCACCAACAACAATGGTTCAATACTAGCCAAAATATCTATGTTGCCACCATGGCGCATCTCTGAAACAGCTTCACGAACATCTGATAGCAAAAGCTTTGCTAATACGTGGCTTTGTTTAACATGCTCTTGCGCAACACCCTCGGTTAGATGCCCCGCAACTTCAAGATTCAAACTCAGCGCTGTTAGGTGATGCCCTAACAAATCATGTAATTCACGTGAGATACGCAAACGCTCACCTACCCGCGAGTTTTCAGCCAGTAAGGTACGTGTAGCACGTAATTCAGCATTTAAACGCCGTTGCTCTTCTCTTGCAGCGGCCTGCAACTTGGCTACATAGCCAGTCACGAAAACAAAGGTGGAAAACCCCGCATAAAGCAAGCTTTGCATTAAAGCTTCCCACCAGGTGAGATCCATTGGGCCAAACACAAACACCGGAATAATCGTTAAGTGGCTGATAACTAGCCATACCAGACCAAACGAAATCGGCAGTACCCATGGCAAGATACCGGCAATAACCATCAGCAATACACTACCAAGGCCCGTTGAAGAGTAATAACTGACCGCCACCGCCGATACAGTTAAAAAAAACAGATACAAGCCATCTCGCCAACCGCGCCGATAAATACTTAATTTGGAAACTACCAATACATATAACGCGCCAAACGCCAAAAATGACAATACCCAACCCATCATTGAGCGCGATAACAAGCCATTTTCTGCTAAGCCTTGCTGCCAAGCATAAATGAGCGGAATGCCAACCATAACCCAGGTAAACAGTCCCGCATACCGTAATAACTGCTGATGATTAAATCGTGTATTCATAAGTCCATGATAATCCTAAATGTTCGTGATAGAGACAGCCAAAAGTCATGGATTGACAGTTTTTAACGTAAAAACTATAACTGTGCTTGTGAACTCCATGCGATAATTTGCACTTGAACCCAAGATGCGCGATGTATTTAGGGTGTTTTTAATTTGTTGGAGTAGTCTCGATGTCGATAATGATCCGCGACGTGCAAGAGCACGAGCTGGACGCCATTTTGGCCATGAATAACGCCGCCGGTAGCGGAATCCTGCCGATAAATAAAACCCAAATACAGTATTTTTGGCAACATGCCGACTACTTCCGTGTTGCAGAATCCGATAATTGCCTAGTGGGCTTTCTAGTTGCACTAAATCAAGACGCGAAATACGATAGCAGCAACTTTCTTTGGTTTAAGCAGCGTTATACACAGTTTATTTATGTTGATCGTATTGTGATTGCAAAAGGCCAGCGTAATGCTGGTATTGGTCGCATGTTTTATGCTGACGTATTGAGTTTTGCTGAGGTACGTGCGCCAGCTATTGTGGCCGAAGTATTTATGGAGCAAAACACACACCCCGCTCTGCTATTTCATGGCAGTTTTGGTTTTCATGAAGTGGGCCAACATCAATTACATGAAAGCCCACTGCGTGCTGTGATGCTATTTAAAGCAATATGCTGTTACCAGTATGTTAGCCAAACTTATGGCCAAACTCTCCCGCACATGCCTTGGCTTCAAAATCGACAGCGGCTCGTGAATCAAACCCAGCTGGCCACAGGAACCTAATATGCCCAGCAAAGCGGTTAGCTACGAACAATGTGGGGAAGTGAAATTCGGGCAAGTTGGTATCGCCAATCTTCGCGTTCAAACTTTGGATATTGCAGCATTATGTGATGAAATGCGTGATCGTGTATCGCGCGCACCGAAACTGTTCCAAAACACCGCCATTATTTTGGACTTCAGCGCGCTATCGCAGTGCCCAAGTGCCAATATCACCGAACAATTGATTGATGGCCTGCGCCATACCGGCGTGCATCCAGTGGCTATCGCCTATGGCACCTCAGCAATCGAACAACTGGCCAATACGGTAGGCTTGCCGCTACTTGCCAAATTTCGCGCCAGTTATGAGCGCGAAAATACACCTGAAATGCCACCTATTCCGCAAGCGCAATCAGCTGTTGCCGAAGAACCCACAATGCTTACAATGGCTACACCACAAGAGCCTGGCATGTTGCAAACGCAGCCGCTGCGATCTGGCCAGCAAGTGTATGCCGCCAACCGCGATTTAACCGTATGCGCGATGGTGGGCGCTGGTGCGGAAGCGATAGCAGATGGCTCAATTCATATTTATGGGCCATTGCGTGGCCGCGCCTTAGCCGGCGCATCAGGCAATACCAAGGCACGAATTTTCTGCCGCGAATTTAATGCAGAACTAGTTGCCATTGCCGGAACCTATCGTGTGCTTGATGAAGTACCAAAAAAATTGTTAGGCAAAGCGGTACAAATTTGGCTCGAAAAAGACCAGCTTCGCATCGAAGAATTAACCTAACCCAAATAAAAACATATAAGACCTCAAGGAGAGCAGTTTTGACAGAAATAATTGTAGTGACATCCGGCAAAGGTGGCGTTGGAAAAACCACATCAAGTGCAAGTATTGCTTGCGGGCTGGCTAAAGCGGGCAAAAAAACTGTGGTCATCGATTTCGATGTGGGCTTACGTAACTTAGATTTGATTATGGGCTGTGAACGCCGCGTGGTGTATGACTTCGTGAATGTGGTGCATGGCGAAGCCAGCTTGAAACAAGCGCTGATTAAAGATAAACGCTTCGACAATCTATTTGTTTTAGCTGCCTCGCAAACACGCGATAAAGATGCGCTAAGCAAAGAAGGCGTAGAAAAAGTCTTGAATGGTTTGCGCGACGAAGGCTTCGAATTTATTTTATGCGACTCACCAGCTGGCATTGAAAAAGGTGCATTCTTGGCCATGTATTACGCCGATCGTGCGGTGGTTGTGGTTAACCCTGAAGTGTCCTCGGTACGCGACTCCGACCGCATCTTGGGGCTTCTGGCATCAAAAACCAAAAAAGCCGAGAATGGCGAACGTATTATCGAGCATCTGTTGCTAACTCGCTACAATCCAGCACGCGTTGAAAAAGGCGAAATGCTATCGATTAGCGATGTGGAAGAAATTTTAGGCTTGAAAGTAGTTGGTGTTGTGCCGGAATCGCCGGAAGTGTTGCAGTCGTCCAACTCGGGCAATCCTGTTATTCTGGATGAAGAATCCCAAGCAGGCCAAGCCTATACCGATGCCGTGGCCCGTATCTTAGGCGAAGAGCGTCCAATGCGCTTTACCACCGTTGAGAAAAAAGGTTTTTTCTCTAAGATTTTTGGAGCTTAAGCCATGGGATTATTGCGCAACATCATAGAGCAATTAGAAAAACTCGAAAGCAAGCCAAGCTCGGCATCAACTGCGAAAAATCGTTTGCAAATTTTGGTTAGTCAAAGTCGCTCCGACCGTAACCAGCCGGATTACATGCCGCGCCTGCGTAGCGAGCTGTTGGAAGTGATTAAGAAATATGTTCAAGTTAACGACGAGTCGGTGAAAGTCAATTTCGAAAAAGATAAAGATGGCATTCAAGAAATGCTCGATATTCAAATTGTTTTGCCTGATAAACACTAAGCAATGGCTGCTGAACTGAACGCAGCCGTTGTACGCGTTTGCGATATAGACCTACAACAAGCCCAGTTTTTACTGGGCTGTTTTTCATTACAGCTATGCCTTGTTGAAGATGACGCGCCAATACCTGGCAGCTTCTGGGGTGAATGCGAAGCTGGCATCATTGGCTCAAACGTGTATGTGCGCTCTGATACACCGGTGCATTCTTTATTACATGAAGCCTGCCATTTAATCGTTTTGCCTGCTGAAAAAAGAGTAAGCATTCACACCGACGCCAGCGATTCCATTGCTGAAGAAGATGCTACCTGCTATTTGCAGCTGCTATTGGCCAACTGTATTGACGGCTTTGGTTTTGAACGAGCCTGCACTGACATGGATTGTTGGGGCTACACATTCCGGCTTGGTTCGGCGCGGGCTTGGTTTGAACGCGATGCTGAAGATGCGCAACAGTTTTTATTTGAATGCGGAATATTGCCACTTTCACTTCCTGAGACCCTACAGCCCGCTCGCGAAGCCTGATATCATCGATACACTCGTATT
>JAYTOD010000146.1:0-2059 GCA_043747995.1 Arenimonas sp. | reverse complement strand
AATATGCTGTGTGATTGTGTCTGGGTGGGTTAAAAATGGTGCGTGACCGCTATGCTGCAAAACTTTAAATACACCGCCAGAAGCTGTGCACGCCTGTTGCATGGCCTCGGCGCTGACTAATTTATCGCGACGCCCAGCCAGCCATAAACTTGGCAAGCGAATGGCCGCTAAACCCGCGCGCAGATCACTGTGTTCGAGTAAAGCCAAGCCTTCGCACAATACACGCATATCCGGTTCGCCATGACTGAAAGCGGTGTTTTGCAACATGCGTAAATCGGTGCGTAAATGTTCTGAGCCTTGCGCTTCAAGCATAAAAAACCGATTTAGGGTTTGTGCGTAATCGCTTTGTAAATCATCGGCGAATTGTGCAAACACTTGCGCCGGCATGCCGTATGGCCAATCGGTTCGGTGCACAAAACACGGGCTGGCATTTTGCATGATTAAGCCTTTGCAACGCTCAGGAAAATGTTGTGCACCATATAAGGCAAATAAGCCGCCGAGCGACCAACCCATGAAGTACGCAGGCTCGTTAAGGGCTTTATTTAGTTCATTCCACACCGCATCGAACGATAAAGGTAGTTCGCTGTGCAGGCTTTGTCCATGCCCGGGCAAATCAATGCAATGCACGCGAAAGTGCTGGCTTAAATGTGGCAAGAGTGGTGCAAAAATACCACTATGCATGGCCCAGCCATGAATCAGAACAAGGTTTGGCCCTTGCCCGATTGATTCAATATGCAGCGGCATCATTATTCTTCAAGGTATTGGACAAGGCCTCAACCAATCGTTCAATATGCTCAGCTGTGTGCAAGGCGGTGAGCGTGATACGCAGCCGTGCTTTGCCCTGCGGCACGGTGGGCGGGCGAATGGCGCTTAGCCAAAAGCCTTGTTCGCGCAGCAACTCGGCAATGTGTAGGGCGCGCAGATTATTGCCAACTAGTAAAGGCTGAATAGCAGAATGTGATGGCATCATCGGCAGTTGAAGTTGTTCAGTTAGCATTTTGAAATAGCGAATATTTTTCTGCAATACGCTGTGGTGTTCGGGCTCATTGGCAAGGCATCGCAAAGATTGCGAAAGTGCAACCGCCATTGCAGGAGCTGGTGCTGTACTGAATACATACGCTCGAGAGCTTTCGACTAAATATTGAATGATATTTTTGCTGGCGAGAATTAGCGCGCCTTGTCCGCCCAATGCTTTACCGGCCGGGATCACTAAAATAGGCACATCCGCAGTGCTTAGTTTTGCTGCGTGCAAGCTGCCCAAGCCAGTTTCGCCTAATACCCCCACGCCGTGTGCATCATCAATCATCAGTGTGGCAGCGTATTTTTCTGCAAGCGTTACGAGCGCGCTTAGATTGGCAGCATCACCATCCATGCTAAACACACCGTCGCTGATGATGAAAATAGTATCGCTTGATTGTTGCTCGCAAATACTTTCAGCATGCGTGATGTCTTGGTGAGCAAAACGTTTCAGCATGCAGCCAGAAAAGCGTGCGCCATCTAACAAGCAAGCATGATTCAATTTATCTTGCACACATAAAGATTTTTCGTCCAGCAAGGTTTGCAAAATGCCAATGTTAGCCAAATAGCCACTGCTTACAAATAGGCAAGCTTCATAGCCAAACAATTCAGCTGCTTGTTGTTCAAGCACGCGATGCGCGCTGAAATAGCCAGACACTAAGGCCGAACCAGCACTGCCTACGCCGTATTGTGCAGCGCCTTTTTGGAAAGCGGCAATTATTTTCGGGTGTTGGGCAAAGCCTAAATAATCGTTGGATGAAAAATTCAGTAGTTGCTTACCATCAACAAGTGCAAACTCGCCATCTCGCGCGACATGTTCAATACGATTACGACGCAGATACTCGGCATCGCGCAAGGCATTGCTGGTTCGGATTTTATCAAGCAGGCTCATGGTTTAGGCGGCTTGTGTGTTGTCCTCGCACAACACATCGGCATGCACGGTTTTGTTTACTTCAACCACTGGCATGCCTTCAATACCAAGCTTGGCGAACAAAGCCTGATCGGCTTCAACATCAGGATTGCCGGTGGTTAATAATTTTTC
>JAYTOD010000145.1:0-3034 GCA_043747995.1 Arenimonas sp. | reverse complement strand
ACGCCAACACAAATGCCCAATCGCTTGGAATTTCTCGGCCAGTTAATTCAGCGTAGCGCGCGAGTATATGCTGCTCATCAGGAATGCCTAATTCAGCGCAATTTAATCCGGCTAAACCGGGCAGGGCTGGATTGCGCGGCAAACGCAGTGCCATACAGAAATAGCCTAAATCAGCCAACGGGTGACCGAGTGTTGAGAGCTCCCAATCTACAACGGCTAAAATATTTTCGCCTTGGCTATCAAACATCAAGTTATCAATGCGGAAATCACCGTGCACCAGAGAAACACTGCCATCATCTGCTGGGCAACGCATTGGCAGTTGTTCGATAAGCGCATCCATTGCGGTAATGGATTGCGTTTCCGAATCATGATATTGCTTGCTCCAGCGTGTGATTTGTCGTTCGAAGTAATTACCTGATTTGCCATAATCAGCTAAGCCAACCGATTCAACTGGAATGGAATGAATGGCGGCAAGTGTTTGAATAATGGCATCGAACATCACGCCGCGTTGCTCAGGCGTTCTGTCAGGTAAGGATGGATCCCAGAAAACCTTGCCATCAATATGTTGCATCACATAAAACATTGAGCCGATGACGCTTTCATCCACGCATAAATGATACGGCTTAGCCACCGGCACTATGCTGCCATGCAAGGCTTGCAAGACACGGAACTCGCGATCTACCGCGTGCGCCGAAGCTAATAATTTTCCGGGCGGCTTACGGCGCAATACATAACGGCCACTGGCTGCTTCAAGTAAATAGGTTGGGTTACTTTGCCCGCCTTTAAATTTAGTTGAGCTTAGCGGACCACTAAAACCGGCAATGTGCTGCGCAAGATACGTCGCTAATTCGGTATCGGGAAGGTCGTATGGTTTAGGTGCAGTCATAATTATTGATAGCAAGCAATGTGAGCAGAATTAGCGAAGCATGCCGCGCGCCAACGCGGCAATATGTACTTCGTCCGGGCCGTCGGCCAAACGCAGGCAGCGTGCACCCACATAGGCATGTGGCAGAAACGGATGTTGCAAACCTTCCGCGCCGAACAGTTGCATGGCACGGTCAATCACCGCGCAAGCCATACGTGGCGCCACAATTTTAATCATACCAATATCGTCTTTGGCGGTTTTGTTATTGCCTGCGTCTAATTTTGCGGCGGCATTTAGCGTAAGTAAGCGTGCTTGTTCAATTTCACAGCGCGATAATGCAATCATTTCCTGCGCCATGCCTTGTGCCGCCAGTGGTTTCCCGAATGCAATGCGTTGCTGAGAACGCGCAATCATCAGTTCTAGTGCACGCTGGGCTAAGCCAATTAAGCGCATGCAATGGTGAATACGGCCTGGGCCAAGGCGAGCTTGCGCTAAGGCAAAGCCACTGCCCTCACTGCCCATTAAGTTTGATTTTGGTACGCGTACATTATTAAAGTCGAGTTCCATATGGCCACTAGGCGCGTCATCGAAACCCATTGCTTGCAGGGCGCGCACCACACGCACACCCGGTGTGTGCATTGGCACTAAAATCATCGAATGGCGTGCGTGTTTATCGGCATCGGCATTGGTCACGCCCATCACGATTAAAATTTTGCAGCGTGAATCGCCAGCACCGGTAATCCACCATTTTCGGCCATTCAATACATAGTCATCGTCATCACTTTCGATGCGCAGTGAAATATTGGTGGCATCAGAGGAGGCAACATCGGGTTCTGTCATCGCGAATGCAGAGCGAATCTCACCGCGTAAAAGTGGCACAAGCCATTGTGTTTTTTGCGCCTCATTGCCGAAATGCGCCAGTACTTCCATATTGCCGGTGTCGGGGGCATTGCAATTGAACACTTCAGAGGCCCACAACACGCGGCCCATTTGTTCGGCCAATGGTGCGTAGTCTAAATTCGATAAACCAGCGCCATGGCTGGCATCTGGCAGAAAAAGATTCCATAAACCGGCATCTTTAGCCTGCTGTTTCAAGGCTTCAATAACCGGTGCGGTTTGCCAATGCGTACTTGGATTAGCCTGCCATGCCGATACCTCAGCTTCCGCTGGATAGATATACTGCTGCATGAATCCAGTTAGCTGGCTATGCAGCTCAAGCGCGCGCGGCGAATAGTTGAACAGTGCGGTCATAAAGTATTCTCATAGTGTCCTATGCAGAATACTTCAGTTCAGCTGTGTGTGCATACTCAGAAACAAAAAAAGATGTTCAGACCAAACGAGCAATCTATTACAGTTTTCCGCGGCGCCCAAGCAGGAAAGAGATAACGAATAGCACAATGAATACCAAGAACAGTATTTTTGCAATACCAACTGCCGAACCGGCAATGCCAGTGAAGCCAAGCAGGCCAGCAATTAGTGCAATAATCAGGAAGGTAATGGCGTAGTTCAACATAAGGGATGTCCTTGAGTGAGGCCTGAATAACTCTGTTAAGTTGGAAGAATTCAGGCGTATGAATTTGTGGTCGGTTTAAACGCTGAATGCGGGGGAAGTCAGCGTTTAAACCTATTCGCTACATGTTGTTCATGCGGTGAATACGAACAATGTAATCTGGGCGTTCATCGGTGTCGGTTCGCTAGCGCACATTAGAGAAAATAGATTGCCCGCATAATATATCGGCGATGCAAGATAATAATTTCTGCTATGTACGATAGCGCACTGATAAACATTGATTACGCATTTACTATTAAATTCCATTGAACGACAACGTGTTCGTGGCAAGTTGGTTATGCAGTAAATGGCAAACAGCTTCTTGCATATTTTTTCTAAACCAAAGGACAATACAATGAACAAAAATACCCGTACCGCCGCAGCATTGCTCCTCATCTTAACGCTTAGCTTGCTATCCAGCGCTTGTCATACTATGGCTGGCATTGGCAAAGACACACAGGAAGTTGGCGAAGAAATCAAAGAAACTGCTGAAGGCAACTAACTTTTGCAAACCGCTTAGATTGCAGCAATTAAATTTGCTGCGTTTGAGCAGTAGGGCCACGGAAGGCTCGGGCGTTAGCCCCTTATTGCCCAGTCAACAGACTGGGCAATTTGCATTT
>JAYTOD010000144.1:0-26642 GCA_043747995.1 Arenimonas sp. | reverse complement strand
GCAATCATATTGGCTTTAATACCGCCATCCATTTTTCCAATGTTAAAAGGCATACCGGTTAAACCACCGAAACGCTGATGCGCTTCTTTTTCAGCCAAGGCGAGTGCCTGCGAACCCCAAACCAAGGCTTGATGCACAGCGCTTTGCATAGGGTCGCTGATTTTTGAAGCATGCCCAGATTGACCACTGAACTGCACTGTAGCTGCCGCAATACCGCGATGCGCCAACACCGCTTGGCATTGTGTAGGTTCGGCAACTATCACATCGGTAAAGCCATGAGCACTCGCTAAAAATGCTGCGATACAACGCGGGTCATTGGCTTCTTCATCGGATGTAAATAAAAACGCTGCATCGCCAGTCGTTGCATTAGCTACTGCCAATAAAGCCGCCGCTGCGCCTTTTATATCGCAAGCACCTAAACCAATCGCTTTGCCATCTGTTACCACTAACTGATGCGGATTTTGGTTCCAGCCTGGCGCTATCGGAACCGTATCTAAATGCACATTAAATAGCATTGTAGGTTTACCACGCTTTGCCAGTAGTGAAACTGCGCCTGCGCCATGATCGGTAAGCGTGCATTCAAAGCCCGGCAAATGATTCTGTATATATGAAAAAATACCCTCTGCACGTATTTCACGTGGTGGATTTTGGGTATCGAAAGCGATTAAATGCTCAAGGTGCTGCAACGCCGTTTTCAATAATTCAGTCATGCTGATTTTCCGCCATTGACCTTGGCCCAAAGATTCGAGCTCATGCCGAATAATTGAATAAACCCTTCAGCTTCAGCTGCGCCCCAGTTTGCCGATTGCGCGTAGGTTGCTGCGTGGCTTTGCAAAATATGCGCCGATTCAAGCGCTACTGCGCTAACGGTTCCGCCTTCAGAGCGTAATGTCACCACACCATTCACGCAACTTTGGCTCGACGCTAGATAAGCCTCTAAATCTGCTTTCAGTGGATCAAAGTAAAATCCTTCATACACTAACTCCACCCATTTACGACCAATCATTGGTTTAAATCGGTTTTGATTCTTACTCAGCACTGCTTCTTCTAAAGCTTGATGCGCAGTTTGCAGCGCAGTGAGCCCGGGCGCTTCAAACACAATACGGCCTTTCAAACCAATCGTAGTATCGCCGGTATAAAGCCCCTGCCCCACGCCATACGCAGCAAATAAAGCATTTAAGCGTTTGAGCATTTCACCGCCTTGCATCAACTCTCCATTTAAACTAATTGCCACACCATGCGCAAAGCCAATACTGACTTGCAAAGCTTGCTCCGGCCAATCTTTGCGTTTTGCGCACCAGCCTTGAAGGTTTTCACTTGGCGATTGCCAGGCATCAATCTCACCACCCGACATGGTAATTCCGAGTACGTTCTCGTTAATGGTGTACGCTTTTTGTTTGCTTGGCACCGCAAAACCGCGCTGTTCTAAATACTCTTGCTCATACTGGCGAACATGCGTGTGTTGCTTTTGAATCTCACGAATTGGTGCAATGATTTCAAAATCGCCCAAGGATTGAATGGAAAGATCAAAACGCACTTGATCATTACCCATTCCGGTGCAACCATGCGCAATTTTATTAGTGCCTAATGCTTGGCAACGTTTGATGCTGTGCTCAACAATCAGATAGCGGTCAGAGACTAGTAACGGGTATTGGTTTTGGTATTTTTCACCAGCCCAAATAAACGGTGTCACAAATGAGTCAAACAGTGCTTGCGACAAATCCAAGGTTTGATGCGATGCTACTCCTAATTCCTTGGCACGCGCTTCGATGTACAATAACTCCTCGGCACTCACGCCACCGGTATTGGCAAACACGCTATGCACGGCATAGCCCAGCTCTTGCAGATACGGAACACAAAAACTGGTATCTAAGCCTCCCGAGAACGACAGTACAATATCCTTTGACATAATAATTTTCCTTAACTGATTTCTGGCTGATTGATGAGGCAATGCATAATGGCTTTTTGCACGTGCAAGCGGTTTTCAGCTTCTTGAATGGCAATGCAAGCAGGTGAGTCCATTACTGCATCGCTGGCTTTAATATTTCTACGCAATGGCAGGCAATGCGAAAACACCGCGTTATTAGTCAAAGCCATTTTTGCTTCATCGACCATAAAATGCCGGTATTGGTCGCGTATCGGTTTTTCATTCTGCCACTGGCCGAAAAACGGCAACGCGCCCCAGCTTTTGGCATACACCACATCAGCGCCGGCGTAACTAGCGGCAATATCGTGGCTGACCTGCACCGAGCCGCCAGATTCGCGGGCATTCTGATCGGCCCAGCCCATATAGCGTTCATCCAAAATGTACTGTCCGTTCGGACACAATAAAGTGACATCCATACCCATGCGCGTTGCAATGGTTAATGCCGAATTAGCAACTGCCGTGTTCAGCGCTTTTGGGTGATAGGTCCAAGTTAAAACATATTTTTTGCCGCGCAAATCGCGCGTGCCGAAGTGTTCTTGCAAAGTTAAAATATGCGCCATTTCTTGGCATGGATGGGTAATGGTTTCCATGTTGATGACCGGCACCGTGGCATACTGCGCAAAAGCGTTCAGCACCTTATCTTGGCGATCTTCCTGCCAATCAATAAATTTCGGGAAGGCGCGTACCGCAATCATATCTACATAGCTCGACAACACCTTGGCAACTTCAATAATATGCTCTTCGGTATCGCCATCCATCGTGCTACCTAACTCAAATTCGATTGGCCAGGCATCTTTGCCCGGCTGCAAAATCACCGCATGCGCGCCAAGCTGAAAAGCGCCGAGCTCAAAGCTGGTTCGCGTGCGCATTGATGGGTTGAAAAAAAGCAAAGCAATCGATTTACCTTTCAGTTGATCACCTATTTTGTGGGCTTTAAACGCGCTAGCCTGTGCCAGCAGATGCTGTAAACCTGCCACTGACCAATCTTGCGTATTAAGAAAATGTTTTGCCATATAAACCCTTCAGAAAATAAAAAACCCAGCCTAGGCTGGGTTTTTGGATAAAAAATAATCCGACTACCCAGCTAAGATCTCAGGCTAGGTCGGCGGGCACGCGAAGTCATCGACGAGGCTTGACGCGCCGAAGTGAGGAGTTCTACGTGGGAAAAATGGTGCTTCATGCTTTGATTATTGCTGATAAGTTGTGTGTTGACAAGCCCGTCACCGTATATTTATCAATATTGGCACACAAAGCTTGCTAAAATATGCGCTATGACAATCTCTTTCTATAACAACTTAAACCGTACATTACAGCCATTTAGCCCCACAAATCCAGATAATGTTACAGTCTATTTATGTGGCCCAACGGTATATAACTACGTGCATATTGGTAATGCACGTGGCCCGGTAGTATTCGATGTATTGATTAAATTGCTGCGCCGACACTTTCCAAAAGTGACTTATGCCCGCAACATCACCGATGTTGACGACAAAATTAACGCCGCCGCGAAAGCGCTTAATGTTCCTATTACCACCATTACCGATAAATACACCAAAATTTATCGCCAAGACATGGCCGCGCTAGGTAACCAAGCGCCTGATATTGAGCCGCATGCAACCGATCACATCCCGCAGATCATCACCATGATTGAGCAACTGATTGCCTCCAACCACGCCTATGCAGCAGAAGGCCATGTACTATTTTCAGTGCCAAGCTATGCAGATTATGGCAAGCTCTCGCGCCGGCCAGTGGATGAAATGATTGCTGGTGCGCGTGTTGAGGTTGCGCCGTATAAAAAACACCCCGGCGATTTTGTGCTTTGGAAACCTTCCACGCCCGACCTGCCTGGCTGGGATTCGCCTTGGGGCGTTGGCCGGCCTGGCTGGCATATTGAATGTTCGGCAATGAGTGCCGCGCATTTAGGTGATACCATTGATATTCATGCCGGCGGTGTCGATCTACAATTCCCGCACCACGAAAACGAAGTGGCACAGAGCACCTGCGCGCATGGCGGCAAAGTCTTTGCGCGTTTCTGGCTGCACAACGGCATGCTGAATTTTGGTGGCAGCAAGATGTCGAAATCGGTTGGCAATGTCAGTGTGTTGCATGAGCTGTTGGAAAAACATCCGGCTGAAGCGTTGCGCTACGCTCTGCTCTCTGCCCAATACCGGCAGCCTTTGGATTGGTCGGATACCTTGATCGAGCAAAGTGTGAAAACACTAGATCGTTTATACGGAACCTTGCGTGATTTGGCCGACGTTGAAGCAAGTATTGGCGATATTCCCGAAGCCATTGAAGCTGCGCTAAGCGATGATTTAAATACGCCGCTGGCATTGGCAGAGCTAGCTAAAATTGCTGGCAATGCACGTAAAGCAGAAGATGCTAGTGAGCGGCAACACCTCAAAGCACAATTACTTAGTGCTGGTGCAGCGCTTGGCTTACTGCAACAAACGCCAGAAGCGTGGTTTGCAAAAGGCTCTAACAACGATGATGATGCCCGCATTCAAGCGTTGGTCGATGAACGCAATGCAGCCAAACAATCGAAAAACTTTGCGCGTTCCGATGAAATTCGCCAGCAATTAGCCGATGAAGGTATTCTGCTTGAAGACACCGCACAAGGCGTGCGTTGGAAACGCGTATGATGCAGCCAATTGAAGCAACAACGGCTGAAGCGCAACTCGCTATTGAAGAAGAATTCGCGTTTTTCGGCGATTGGTCGGAACGCTACCAATATTTAATTGATTTAGGCCGGCGCTTGCCGGAATTTCCAGAAGCTTGGAAATTTGAAGAAAATCGGCTGTTAGGTTGTCAATCGAACGTATGGATTGTGCCGCACGTGCAAGACGGCAAATTGTTTTTTTCAGCCGCCTCCGATTCAAGCATTGTATCGGGCTTGGTGTATTTAGCGTTGCGTGTTTATTCAGGGCGTAGCCGCGAAGACATTCTTGCCACCGAGCCAAGTTTTGTGCAAGCAATCGGGCTTTCAAAACATTTATCGCCGACACGTAGCAATGGTTTTTCATCGATGTTGCAGTTCATCAAAATTTCTGCTGAGCATTTATGAACATTTTTCAACGCAATCTAATCATGTGCGTTATTGGCTCTTGTTTTGCTCTGAGCAATATATTTGCTGCTGAACAAGCTAGCCCAAAATCAAACATTCCAAAGCTCTCCGAGATACCAATTCAACAACATCAGCTCGCCTTATTTATTCAGCGCTTCCAAGCCGATTTAGCCAGCACCGAACACACTTTTGACATTAATGCTGGGCATCAGCGCGAAGCCGCCTTACGCAGCTTGTACAAAGGTTGGCTTGCGCGTTTAAGCGAATTCAACTACGCCAAACTGGCACTTGAAGATCAAGTAGATTACGCCCTGCTGAAACGCGAACTAAATTATCGCCTCAGCCAGTTAGATTTCGAACGCAAGCGCGCTGACCAAGCTTTGCAATTATTACCAAACATTGCGCCCTTGATTGACCTTGCCGAACAGCGCCGCGCGCATTTGCCTTTGCAGCCAGAGCGAGCAAAACAGCTAATTATCGAGGCTACCGAAGCATTACAGAAAAATCAAAAAATACTAGCCAAACAAACTGGCATTTCACCAATTGTTGCGCTGCGCGCCGCCAAATTACTACTGGCATTTCGCGCAGAATTCAAAGACTGGCATACTTTCTATAGTGGCTACCAACCACTTTATACAAAACTAGTCAATAAGCCATATGAAGCCTTAGACAAGCAATTGGACAGCTACGAGCAATTTCTGCGTAATGATTTAGCCGGCGCGAAAAACCCAGAAGCTATTATCGGCGACCCAATTGGCCGCGATGCGCTTGAAGCAGCTTTGCGCTATGAAATGATTCCCTATTCACCCGAGCAGATTGTGCAACTGGCTGAGCGCGAGCTGGCATGGTGCCAAACTGAAATGAATAAGGCGGCGGCCGAGATGGGCTTTTCTGACTGGCATCAGGCCTTGGAAAAAATCAAGCAAGATGGCCCAGCCATCGGCGAGCAGCCGCAATATGCCAAGCAATTAGCTGACGAAGCCGTAGCCTACGTTGAACAAAATAATTTAGTAACGGTACCGGAATTAGCTAAACACGATTGGCGGATGACCATGCTAAGCCCGGAGTACCAACTGCAAGCACCGTTTTTCTTGGGCGGCGAAGATGTTTGGGTAGCCTACCCACACGACAGCATGCCAGCTGAAAAACAAGCGATGACTTTACGCGGAAACAACCGCTATTTCTCGCGCGCGGTAGTGCATCATGAACTGATTCCCGGTCATCATCTGCAGCATTTCTACAATACGCGCTACAACAGCCATAGGCAATTATTCGATACACCATTTTGGGGCGAAGGCTGGGCATTGTATTGGGAATTTCTGCTGTACGACAAAGGTTTCGCTAAAACACCCGAACAAAAACTCGGCATGTTGTTTTGGCGTAGCCACCGCGCCGCTCGCATCCTGTTTTCGCTGTCTTTCCACTCGAATACCATGACTCCGCAACAAGCTATTGATATGCTGGTTACACGCGTGGGCCATGAACGTGAAAACGCAGCGGCGGAAGTACGTCGCAGTTTCGCCGGCGATTACAGCCCGATTTATCAAGCCGCCTACATGCTCGGTGGCCTACAATTCTGGGCATTGTGGCAAGAGCTAGTGGCAAGCGGAAAAATGACCGACCGCGAATTCCATGATTCTATTTTAAAAGGCGGACCAATGCCGGTATCGGTAGTCCGTAGTCGATTGAATGGCAAAAGCCCAAACCCAGATTTGCCTGCCGAATGGCGCTTTTATCCCGCACTTAATTAAAACTAAAATATAGGGTGCGCCAAGGCGCACCGTTTGATGCGAATAAAAAAGCCCCGTTTCCGGGGCTTTCAAATCAGTCACCTAATTGTTTTTTCTTGTGTTCCCAGCGTTCCTGGGCATCCACAGTGCGTTCGGCCATTGGTCGGCCTTCCAAACGTTTGAGCCCGATTTCTTCGCCGGTATCCACGCAGTAACCATAGGTTCCATCATCAATGGCAGCGATGATTTTCTCGATTTTATATAGCAATTTGCGGTAGCGATCGCGGGTGCGCAGTTCGAAGAAGTTCTCGGTTTCGCGCGACGCACGTTCTGCTTCATCGCCTACGTCGCGCGCTTCTTCTTTGAGTTCGTTAATTGTTTCTTTGGTTGCACTTAATAGTGTTTCACGCTCGGAGATTAGCTTCTGGCGGAAATACTCCAGCTGCATATCGCTCATGTATTCTTCTTTTTCGCTAGGCTTGTAGCCCGCTGGCAAATTAACGCGTTTAACAGACTTTTGCTTTAAAGCGGCTTCAACTGGAAGTTCACGCTTCACGAACCCCGCCTTTAAGCCAGTTTTATCGGTTCTTGCGGGTGGTGCATAAATTGTTTTTATTTTTTCTGGTAGCTTGGCCTGCTGACTTTTACTCAAACCTTTAGCTTTTGGCTTTACTGGCATTGAAGCAACAGCCTCTATCACTGGCTTAACTGCCACTTTGGCAATTGGCTTAACAATTGATTTTTTAGCCACCTGCTTTGCTATTGGTTTAGTAATTGATTTGATAATTGGCTTCGCAATAGGCTTCTTAGCAACCGACTTTTTAGCTGCCGGCTTGGCAACTTTCTTAACTGGCTTTGCTATAGGCTTTTTAAGTGGCTTTTTAACCGCAACAACAGGTTTTTTCTTGGCCAAAACAAACGCTTTTTTCACAACACTCGTTTTTTTGGCTACTGGCTTAGCGGCAGCTTTTTTAACCGGCTTAAGCACTTTTTTAACAACTGGTTTTTTGCTGGCAATTTTCTTTATTGGTTTAGCTGGCGCTTTCTTAGCAGCCGGCTTGGCTTTACTGATTGGTTTTTTCACAACTGAGGGCTTCTTCTTAACGGGTTTAGGCAATGGTTTTTTAACGGCTTTGGCCTTGGCTTTAGCAACCGGCTTCTTAGTAGCTCCTTTTTTGCTTACTTTTACAGGTTTTTTACTCGCCACGTGGGTGTTCCTCTTCAACATTTAAGCTCAGGACATCTTTTATAGCCTACACTATAGTACTTAGCAAGATGTTGCGGTAAAAATATTATGCTGAAATCTCTAGCACTACTTCTGTTACGCGCTTATAAACTGTTTATAAGCCCGTTACTGGGTCAAACCTGTCGTTTTAGCCCATCCTGCTCAAGCTATTCTATGCAGGCGATTGAACGCTTCGGTTTCTTTAAAGGCGGCTATCTTACCACACGCCGACTGTTGCGTTGCCATCCTTTCAATCCGGGCGGCTTTGACCCAATTCCCGAACAGTTTTGCTCGCATAACCATTCTAATTAAACCATCACACTACCCATGATCAACACGCTAACGATTACCCGTCCCGATGATTGGCATATCCACTTCCGCGATGGCGAGGTCATGCGCAACGTTGTGCCCGACAGCGCTAGAGTTTTTGGTCGCGCGATTGTGATGCCTAACCTAAAACCGCCAGTACTTATCGTCGCCGACGCACTTGCCTACCGAGCCCGTCTATTGGATTGCGCCAAAGAGTCTTCGTTCGATCCCTTAATGACGCTGTATTTAACCGATAACACAACGCCAGCGCAAATTCGCGAGGCCAAAGCCAGTGGTATCATTCATGCCCTGAAATATTATCCGGCTGGCGCAACCACTAATTCCGATTCTGGTGTGACCGACATATTAAAAGCCTATCCGGCTATTGCCGCGATGCAAGAAGCCGGACTTCCTTTATTGCTGCATGGCGAAGTGGTTGATGCTGATATCGATATATTCGACCGCGAAGCGGTATTCATAGATCGGCATTTAAGCCGATTACAACGCGATTTCCCTGCGCTTAAAATGGTGCTTGAACACATCACCACGCGTCAAGCAGCAGAGTTTGTTGCTGCAGCGCCCGCCAATGTGGCCGCCACAATAACCGCACATCATCTGCTATATAACCGTAATGCTTTGTTTAACGGTGGCATTCGTCCGCATATGTATTGCCTGCCGGTGCTTAAGCGCGAGCCGCATCGCTTGGCACTGATTGATGCGGTTTGTTCTGGCAGCCCAAAATTCTTCCTTGGCACCGACAGCGCACCACATGCCATTGGAACTAAAGAAAACGCCTGTGGTTGTGCCGGTATTTATACCGCACACGCCGCGATTGAGTTGTATGCCGAAGCATTTGATGCCGCCGGTGCGCTCGATAAGTTAGAAGCCTTCGCCAGTTTTCATGGTCCAGATTTTTATGGCCTAGCGCGAAATACTGACCACATTACCCTGCAGCGCAAATCTTGGACTGTACCTAAATCCCAGAAGCTGGGTGAACTTGAACTAGTGCCGCTGCGCGCTGGCGAAACAATTGCATGGCGCGTGCTTTAAGCGACTCAGTTAAACGCTTGGATGGATTCGCATGGCACGCCACGCATCCCATGCATGGCCGAATTGAATATGTGGTGATTTTTGTGATTGCAACTGCTTTAAGCGACGTTGCGTAAAACGCGTTTGCACTTCTCTGATGCCGTTTCCAGAATGCTGCGCAGGTATCATCGCCGCAATTTCAGTTAGCCAATCACGCAGCAATGCTTGTTCGTTGCGAATCTGCTCAAGACTTTGATGGCGCGCTAATAAATGCATGGGGATCATCGCTTGGTCAAAAGCATCAACACCGTGTGGCAAACGCATTAGCAATAATTGTGCGGTGATGGCTTGATGTGTAGATTCCACACCACCAAATAATTGCTGCTCAAGCTGCGCAATAACGCCAGACAAAGGCTGTAGCCGCAGAAATAAATCCTGTGTGTTACTGGCGCGAATTGGTGTTTGTTGCGCTAACTGCAACACTGGCTGAGCGAGCTCACTGAACATCACAGGCAAATACTGCAGCGCTTGTGTTAGCGGATGATGCGCTGTGTGTTCAGACATGCTGTGCAACTCCTGCGACCACCACAAGGATTTTTGCTCACGAACTGGCTCATGCTCAAGCGCGAATGCACACTCATGCAATTCAAATAGCAAACACGCCCATGCCAACACCATCGGCTGTTGTAAGCTAGGTACAAAGTTGGTCAAGATGTTTTGTTCAGGCCAATACGCCAGCCACTTTTGCGCAAATGGCTGCACGCTTTCTAATTCGATCATGGCAAGCTATACATCAAACGCTGTTCAATTAAATCTAAAGGCTGCTCAGCCAAATCATTAGCCTGCCAATTTTCAGGCAAATCGCCATGCGGACGATAGCCCCACAACGCGCCCACAGAACGCATATTGGCAGCATTGGCGGCTTGCACATCACGCTCATCATCGCCGATATACACGGTTTTCTTTGGTGCTATGGAAAGCAAGTTACAGGCATGTAAAAGCTGATCTGGGTCCGGTTTTCGCTTCGGCAAGCTATCGCCACCCAACAGCACCGCACTGCGCTCTATCCAGCCCAACTTTTGCACTAAAGGCTCTGCCAAATAAAACGGCTTATTGGTGACAATGCCCCAACGCGCGCCGTGTTGTTCAATATGATTCAGTACTGCATCAATACCGTCAAACAGCTGACTATGTTGCGCTAGGTTCTGCTCATAAATGGCAAGAAATTCAGGAATTAATAACTCACGAGTAGCTTCATCAGCATGCATAAAGCTTTGCTTCAACATAGCACGTGCACCTTTAGACACCACTGGGCGAAAGGACTCGAAGGCAATGAGTGGCTCAGACTTTTCTTGCAATAATAGATTCATCGCGGCATGCAAATCGCGGGCACTATCCAGTAATGTGCCATCTAAATCAAACAATACCAGTGGCGCAAAGGTTTCAGACATCAGGCTTTTGCACACACATCAGATAATTCACAGAAGTATTAGCGCTAATCGATGCTTTTTTGCTTAGCGGGTTGTAGCTTAAGCCGCTGATGTCATGTAGTTCAAAGCCAATAGCGCGTAGGCTAGCAGCCATTTCTGAGGGCTTAATGAAACTGCGGTAATCGTGGGTACCTTTCGGTAACAGCTGAGCAATATATTCTGCGCCAACTATCGCTAAAGCAAATGCTGCGGGCGTTCGGTTTAAGGTGGATAACAACAAACGGCCACCCGGTTTCAATAAATCAAAACAGGCCTGCAAAATAGCATGCGGGTCAGGCACATGCTCGAGCATTTCCATGCAGGTAATCGCGTCGTAATGCCCTGCTTGTTGCAGCGCTAAATCTTCAACAGCAATGACCCGATACTCGGCTTTCACGCCTGATTCAAGCAAATGCAGTTGTGCGATATCAATCAGCTTATCGGACAAATCAATGCCAGTGACTTGTGCATTTTGCACAGCCATAGCTTCACTGAGTAAACCGCCACCGCAACCCACATCCAAGATGCGTGCGCCAGCTAATGGCTGCCATTTTTGCACATACGCCAAACGCACCGGATTTAATTCATGCAGCGGGCGTTGTGGGCCATTTGGATCCCACCAGCGGCTAGCCAGTGCGCCAAATTTCTCAATTTCATGCGGATGTACGTTGCTCATACGGAAGGAATATTCTTGATGGTGGTTTGCCATTGGCGCGTTGTAGCTTTTACTTTATCAATATCGATATCAACTAATTGTCGATTATTCAATTTAATTTGCCCGGCAATCCATACATCCGAAACCAATTGCCGGCTTCCGGCATACACCAATTGCGAGACAACATCGTATAGGGGTAACGTTTCAACTTGGCTTAAATCAATGGCGATAATATCGGCTTGCTTGCCTATTTCTAATGAACCAATCTGCTGTTCCAAACCCATCGCGCGCGCGCCAGCAAAGGTTGCTGAATACAAGGCAGAATACGCTTTGAAGGCAGTGGCATCTTGTGCAACAGCTTTGGCAAGCAATGCCGCAGTGCGCAGTTCATCAAACATATCTAAATCATTATTGCTGGCACAGCCATCAGTGCCAATGGCTAGATTCACGCCAGCTTTCAATAATGCATCAGCCGGACAGAAACCCGATGCTAATTTCATATTGGACTGCGGACAATGCACCACCGACACGCCGCGCTCAGCACACAGTGCAATTTCTGTTGCTGTCAGTTGAGTCATGTGTACCGCGGTCAAATGTTCGTTTACTAAGCCCAGGCGCTCTAATCGGGCTAACGGCCTTTGCTGGTATTGCGCCATCGAATCGATAATTTCTTGATGGGTTTCGTGGATGTGGCAATGCACCGGCAAATCCAGTTGCTCAGAATAACGGCGGATGCGCTCGAAACTGTTATCGCATACGGTATACGGCGCATGCGGCGCCATACTAAAACTGAGCAAGGGGCTGTGCTTGAATTGGTCGTAAACGGCTAAGCCTTTATCGAAATATTGGTCTTGGCTGTTGGCCCATGCGGAAGGGAAATCAATGATGGGGATACTAACTGCAGCCCGAAAGCCTAAGCGCTGATAGGTTTGCGCTTGTGCATCGGGGAAAAAATAATTTTCATTACAGCAGGTGGTACCACCGCGCAGCATTTCAGCAACGGCTAATTCAATACCATCGGCAACAAAATCGGTGGCCATCACCGCGCGTTCAATTGGCCAGATATGCTCGTTGAGCCAAGGCATTAAAGCCAGATCATCGGCCACACCGCGCAATAAAGACATTGGGTTATGGCAATGGGCATTTACTAAACCCGGCATCAACACCGATTCAGGACGTTGTACAAGCTGCTTAGGCGCATATAAAGCGCGCGCTTCACTAATCGGCAAAATAGCAGTGATAGTATCTTTATCAATCACCAAAGCGTGCTGTTCAAGCACTACCGCATTGGGCAGCATAGGAATTACCCATGCCGCTTCAATCAGCCAATCGCATGCCAGCGCTTGGGTTGCCATCAATTATTTCACGCGGCTGAAATATTCGCCGGAACGGGTATCGACTTTAATAATTTCTTCTTGCGCCACAAATAAAGGCACTCGCACTGTAGCACCGGTTTCCAGCTTGGCTGGCTTGCCACCACCACCAGAGGTATCGCCGCGCACACCTGGGTCGGTTTCAACAATTTTCAACTCTACGAAATTAGGTGGCTGCACAAAAATAGGCGAGCCGTTCCAAAGCGTAACGATGCAATCTTCTTCGCCTTTCAGCCATTTCCAAGCATCGCCAACAGCATTTTTATCAGCCTGTACTTGTTCAAAGCTTTCTTGTTGCATGAAATGCCAGTATTCACCATCGGCATACAAAAACTGCATATTGGTATCCAGCACATCTGCGGCTTCTAGGTTATCGGTGGCTTTCATGGTCATTTCAACCACACGTCCGGATTTGATGCTGCGGTATTTAATGCGCGTAAACGCTTGGCCTTTGCCGGGCTTAACGTATTCGGTTTCAGTGATAACGCAAGGATCGTTATTGACTAAAATTTTCGAGCCATTTTTAACATCATTCATGCCGTATGTAGCCATTTGCTAACTCCTGAATTTACCCGCTACCGAAGGACGGGGTACAATATTGTGCTGAATTTACGGTCAACCGACCGTTGTAGCCCACTATGATAACCGTCAAACCCCATTCTCCTCAAATCAACAGCTGGCAAAGCCTGTGGCGGAGTAGTATTTGCGACCCCAAAGAATTGTTGCAAGTCTTGGGTTTGCAAGGCTTTGAGGGCATACTGTCGGCCCAGGCTGAGCATCAATTTAGCATGCGTGTGCCAAGGGGCTTTGCCGCCAAAATGCGCTATGGCGATATTAACGACCCTTTGCTTCGGCAGGTTTTGCCCATTGTGGATGAACAAATCCAAAGTCCTGGGTTCAGCATCGATGCAGTTGGCGATTTAACCGCGCGCCAACAAGCAGGCGTATTACACAAATACCATGGCCGCGCATTACTGGTTACCACCGGCTCCTGCGCGATTAACTGCCGATACTGCTTCCGGCGGCATTTTCCTTATGCTGAAGAAACGGCTGCCACCAATCAGTGGCAATCAGCCATCGAATATTTAGCTCAAGATCCATCAATTTCGGAATTATTGTTATCCGGCGGTGACCCGCTTTCACTTTCCACCTCGAAATTGAACACCTTGGCGAAGCAGCTTACGCCATTGACACATATCAAACGGCTACGTTTTCACACCCGATTGCCGATTGTTTTGCCAGAGCGCATTGATGATGAATTCATTGCTTGGTTGGGCACACTGCCCTTTCAATTAGTATTTGTATTACACGTCAATCATGCCAATGAACTCGATGAATCGGTGGCGCTAGCGGTAGCCCGTATTAAGCAATGCGGTGCAACTGTGCTTAACCAATCGGTTTTGCTTAAAGGTGTCAATGACAACAGTGAGACATTAGTCACATTATCTGAACGCTTATTTGAATGCGGCATACTGCCATATTATTTACACCAACTCGATAGAGTACAAGGCGCTGTGCATTTCGAGGTTGCGCTTGAACAAGCGAAAAAACTGCATAGCGAACTGATGGTGCGTTTACCGGGTTATTTGGTGCCTAAATTCGTGCAGGAAATTGCTGGGCAAGCGCATAAAACTCCGATTTTTTAGCTTTGATATGCATTATCTGGGCTTTATTTGTTATTGTTGTATATCTTAAGAGAGCTTTCTTGTATGTCGAAACGTGACCAGGCACTTCGCCTCTTGCTTGTTGAAGAACAATTAGAGCAAGCAGAATTCCTAATCAGCCATATACGTAATGGTGGCGTTGTGGTTAGGCCAGAACAAGCCAGTGATAGCGAACACATAGATGCGTTGATTGAGCAGAGTCAGATCGATATCATATTAGTCAACATCAACGGCACACAAATTCCTGTTTCTGCGGTGTCTGCAAGCATTAAAAAACATGGCAAAGATATTCCGCTTATTGCTGTGCTTGATGAACTCAACACCGAAAGTATTATGGCCGCGCTGGCTTTAGGCGCTAAAGATGTAGTGGTGCGCGAGCAAGCCAAACATATACAGCATGTGATTAAAAAGCAATTTGATGCGCTAATCAATAGGCGTGCGATTCGCAATATCGAAGCAGACTTGCGTGAATCAGAGCGGCGTTGCGATTCACTGATTGATTCCTCGCGCGATCCTATAGCCTATATTCATGATGGTATGCATATACGTGCCAACGACTCATACTTACAAATGTTTGGATACAGTAGTTTTGATGAATTAGAGGGCATGCCAATTTTAGATTTAATTGATGGCAAAGATCAGGCTGATTTCAAAAAAATTATCAAAGACTTCGCAAAAAAGGCACTTACCCTAGATGAAATATCAGTCACTATTCAGCCGGAAAATGGTTCTTCTAGCTTAGTTAAATTTGAACTGATGCCAGCTAGCTACGATGCAGAACAATGTCTGCAACTGGTTGCTAGACCGCAACTGATTGATAATCAACTTTCTGAACAGCTCAGAGACTTGAAAGACCGCGATTCGAATACTCTGCTTTTTAACCGAAAATACTTTATGTCTGAAATTGAAGCTACAGTTAGTGCGGCAAGTTCAGGCAAAAGTAATCAAGCTATTCTGTTCATCAACCCAGACCAATTCGAGCAGAGGGTTAGAAGCCTTGGCATCGACTCAGCCGATAATCTACACCTTGAATTAGCACACCGGCTGCGTGATTTAGTTGCAGAAAAAGGCCAGTGTTGCCATTATCGAAACCAATCATTTGTAGTGTTGTGCTCTACTAGTAACTATGAGCAGACAAGCCTCTTGGCTAAAGAAATACATGCTGCATTCAACGATAGCATGCTCGAAATTGATCAGCATTCAATTGGCATTAGCGTTAGTGTTGCCGCCATACAAATTACCGAACAAAATGCCAGTGTTCCAGAGATTCTGAGCACTGCAACGCGCTTATTGCAATCTATGGAAGGTTTGGGTGGCAATCGATTTGAAGTATTCGATCCGAATGCTGAAGACCGAGCTGAAGTTGCTCTGGATAAAGCCTGGAAGGAGCGTTTAATTACTGCACTTGCGAATGATGAATTTGTGCTGAGGTATCAACCAGTCATTAATTTATCGAATGCAGACGAAATACATAGCTATGAATTGGCCATACGATTAAATTCACCAGACGGTGAATTAATCTCACCAGACCGCTTTATGCCAATTGCAGAAGCGCATAACTTGCTGATTGATATTGACCAGTGGGTTGTCAGCCAGGCTATTAGTCTATTGGCTGAACGCAAACAAAAAGGCATTAACACGCAGTTATTTGTTAAAATTTCAGCCGATTCTATGCTGGACAATACACTTATTGATTTAATTAAAACAGGGTTGGTCGCAAATGCTGTTGCGGGCCATCGTTTAATTTTACAATTGCCTGAATCAAAAATCATTACCCGCTTAAAAGAAATTCAACAATTTATCTCATCCTTGAAAGCGATTGAAGTGCGGGTAGCGCTTTCACAATTTGGAACTAGTGTTGATTCCTTGAAAATGCTTAGCCATATTGACGTTGATATTATTAAAATCGACCGCAGTTTCTTTGAAGAAATGGATAAAAATCCACAAAATCAAACTAAAGTTCGAAGTTTTGTGCAATATGCGCGGGATAATGATAAATCCACTATGGCTGAGTTTGTTTCAGATGCAGCCACAGTTGGATTCTTATTTAGCGCAGGCATCGACTTGATACAAGGGAATTTCCTGTCTCCGCCTTTAACGCAAATGAACTTCGATTTCAGCTCATAAATAAAATAAACCGCCATTCGGCGGTTTATTTATCATAACAAACGAAACACTTACCTACTATCGCGCAATGCTTGAATACGAACATCTAATGGCGGATGAGTCATCATCAAGGCGCCGATACCCGATTTCAAGCCGCCGGAAATGCCAAATGCAGCAATTTGTGTTGGCAGGCTACTTTGTCCGTGATTCTGTGCCAGACGTTGCAAGGCAGCAATCATTTTTTCCTTGCCCGCTAAAGCAGCACCACCGGCATCGGCACGAAATTCACGCTGACGGCTAAACCATGCGGTAATGAAAGAAGCAAAAATACCAAAGATCATGTCGAGCACAAACACAATAATATAATAACCAAATCCAGGTCCGCTTTCTCGATTACCAAAGATAATCGAGTCTACGAAACGGCCAACTACACGCGATAACACAATAACAAATGTATTCATCACACCCTGTAACAAAGCCATAGTAACCATGTCACCATTAGCAACGTGGCTAACTTCATGGCCGAGCACCGCTTCGGCTTCATCACGGCTCATCGAGCGTAGTAAGCCGGTGGACACCGCGACTAAAGAATTATTCTTACTTGGGCCGGTAGCGAAAGCATTAATTTCAGGCGCATCATAAATACCAACTTCCGGCATTTTAATCCCAGCTTTATCCGCTTGCCGGCGCACTGTGGCCAGCAACCATTGTTCTAATTCAGATTTCGGATTTTCAATCAGCTGCATACCAGTTGTACGCTTTGCCATCCATTTGGAAATCATTAGTGAAAACAATGAGCCACCAAAGCCGAATACCGCTGCGAACAACAGCAATTGGCCGTTATTACCCAAGGTAATACCGAACACATTTTGCAACACAGCCAAGATGATGCTGATCAGTGCCAATACTGCTAAATTGGTAGCGAGAAACAAGCCGATTCGTTTAAACATAGTAAGTCCTTTGTAAAATAATCACCCAAGGTTAAGTCATAATTGTAGCCATATTTTGAAAAAACAAGTGAATTATCCGTGATAGCGCAGAAACTAGTTCGAGGTCGTTTTGCGCCCTCGCCTACTGGCCCATTACACATGGGCTCGCTGGCGGCCGCATTAGCCAGCTATTTGGTGGCAAAAAACCAGTATGGACAATGGATTGTCCGAGTTGAAGACCTCGACCCGCCACGCGAGATTGCCGGCATGGCTCAGCAACAATTGCAAAGCTTGGCAGAATTTGGTCTTGAGTCTGACTTACCTGTGGTTTGGCAATCTACGCGCACTGAGCTTTACGACACGGCACTCCAAGCACTATTTGCTGCAGACATGGTGTTCCGCTGTTCTTGCACGCGAACACAGCTACTCGAACAAAATGGCATTCATCATACCTGCGTTACACCCTTAAATCTTCAGCATCATGCCATTCGTTTACGCAGCGCAAACAGTTGTATTGAATTTATAGATGGCCTATATGGCAAGCAACAACAAAATATTCGCACTGAACTTGGTGATGTGGTACTTAAGCGCGCCGATGGGTTTTACGCCTACCAACTGGCGGTGGTTGTGGATGATGCCGAACAAGGCATTAGCCAGATAGTACGCGGTGAAGATTTACTGAGCTCAACGCCACGGCAGATTTTTTTGCAACAACAATTAGGCATCAGCACACCAACATATACGCATATTCCTTTGGTACGTGATGTACATGGCCAAAAACTGAGCAAATCGCAGTGGGCGGCTAATCTGGATAATGAAGATCGATTCAACGTGCTGTGCGCCGCACTAAAGCATTTAGGACAAGAAACGCGCGTGCTCAGTCGCCAATTCAGCATTATGCGTAATCTTGAATATGCGCTACAGCAATTCAGTTTTCAGGCGATGAAAGGCACTATAGTTCACGAATAACCCGAAACCCCACGCGCGCATTACTACTATTGACATCCATTGGCATGCGAAAAGAAGACCGTGATTGCTCCGCCGCGCTGAGCCAAGCACTACCACGCACAACGCGTTGTGTGCAACCCGGATTAACCCATGCCTCGCCATTGGCAGGCGCACGCCGGTAATTTTCATGCCAACAATCCTCTACCCACTCCGAAACATTACCTAGCATGTCGAATGTGCCGAAACCTTCGCTAGCATATTGCCGCACCGGCGCTAACCCCCAAAACCCATCGGCATAATTTTCAATGGCGTTGCCCCAAGTGCGCTTGGTTGGAAAGGCATCGCGTTCGCCTGTGAGGTTGCCATTACGGAGCTCTTTCAATTTTTTACCGAATGGATAAATGCTTTGGCTGCCTGCGCGAAGCACATATTCCCATTGCGCCTCTGAAGGCAAACGATAGGTTTTACCAGTTTGTTTACTTAGCCATGTTGAATACGCCAGAGCATCGTTAAACGACACATGCACAACGGGATAATCATCGCCCGATAGTTCACCAACAGGGTTGAACTGCCAGTTAATATTCGCGCGCGGGATGAGTTTACCGCTAACTAAATCAAACACATCGCTGCTGCCACGTTTATCTGCCACAGTTTTATAGCCACTGTGTTTAATGAATGCGCGAAACTGTGCCACCGTAATTTCTGTTCGAGACACCGCAAACTTATGCGTTAAATTGATTACGTGGGCAGGCAACTCTTGGTTACCAGCTTGTTTGTCACCAGCAACCGCGCCCAATGTGAATTTGCCTGCAGGAATAACAATCAATTGCGGACCATACAAGGCTCTTTTAAGCCGATCTGAAAATATTTGCTCTGCAACAAAGCTATCCGCTGCATACGCAGAGTCAGCTATATTCAGCCCAGTATCAGGTGAGTTACTTTTGCCACAGCCACTTAAGACGACTAGAATAATCATCCAAAAAACACACTTAGCTGGCACTGGGAAAAGCATAGGCATATAAATAACTGTTCAAGGTCGGCTCAAGCACGTTAAGCTACGTTATCCTAAGTTGCAAGAATTCGCTATGCTCTGGCTAGATCAACCAACAGAATTAACTCGATTTTTACAAAAACATGCCGGCGCAACACATGTAGTGATGGATACCGAATTCATTCGCGAGCGCACTTATTACCCAGAATTGGCCTTAATACAGATTTGTATTGATGAGGATATTGCGCTGATTGATCCAACTCGACCTGGCATTGCCGAGCTTTTAGTTCCACTGTTAATCAATCCCAATATATTGAAAATTATGCATTCTAGCAGCGAAGATCTGCAAGCTTTTAAAGCCGGCTGCGGCGTTGTACCTTCGCCAATCTTTGATACCCAAGTTGCCGCATCATTATGCGGGATGGGCTCTGGGCTGAGCTATTTAAAATTGGTTGAACAGGTTTGCAACGTTACATTAACCAAAGGCGAAACCCGGTCGGACTGGTTGCAAAGGCCGCTTTCCGATTCGCAAAAACATTATGCCGCTGACGATGTGCGCTATTTACAACCAATCTATGATTTACTAAACCGCAAACTTTCCGAACTACATAGACGAGACTGGCTAGATGCTGATTGCCAACGCGCTGTTGCTTCAGCAAGTGACGATGTGGCTGATGCCAACCCGCATTTAAGTGTGCGAACCAACCAGCCTTTGGATCAGTATGCGCAATTACGCTTACGGCGCTTGCTGTGTTGGCGTGATCAACGCGCCATCGAAAAAAATAAACCGAAGCGCTGGATTATTGACAACGATGTAGCGTTTGCTCTGAGCCGCAACAGCATTACTGATATCGACAGTTTAGATGGAATTCTTGCACGCTATCCAAAGTCACCGAGAAGCGCTAGCAAAAATCTGTTCGCATTATTGCAAAGGCCTTTTGATGACCAAGAACTGCAAGCACCGATTGTTGCCGAGCCAGCGCAAAACCAAAAAGCACAGCTCAAAGCGCTACAGCAAGCTGTGCTAAATATTGCCACCGAACTAAATGTGCCTGAAGGCTTACTGTGTTCACGCAAGCACTTGGAGTATTTGCTAGAAACCGGGCTTTGGCCGCCCGCGCTCCATGGCTGGCGAAATGAGCTACTGGCTGAATCATTTACTGCCATTATTAATACAAAGTAACACAGGCACGGCGTGCCGTGCCCCTACAATCAAAAGCCAATATCATTAATCAGCGGTTCAAGCTTAGCATCCACCGCGATGCGATCATCGAACACGAAGCAACGGCCATCATAATGCTGGCCACCGACTTTTTCGAAATAACCTAGAATACCGCCATCCAACTGATAACAGTTTTGGTAGCCATCGTTCTGCATACGAAGCACCGATTTCTCACAACGAATACCGCCGGTGCAGAAGCTAACAATCGTTTTACCTTCCAGCTCGGCTTTATGTGCGTCAACAGCTTTTGGCAAATCCGTGAAATTATTGATTGGGAAGGTCAACGCATTTTTGAAGCTACCATACACCACTTCATCGCTGTTACGCGTATCAAGCAATAGCACTTCGCGGCCAGTATCATCCAAGCCAGCATCTAACCAACGCGCTAAAGTTTCCGGAGAAACACTCGGCGCCCTGCCCTGTTCTGGTAATAAGCGCTCGTCGCGATAGGTAATGATTTCCTTTTTACGTTTAACACGTAAGCGTTTAAACGGTACAAAGCTGCTGTAGCTGTATTTAATGGGAATACCAGCGAATCTAGAATCGGCGGTTAATTCGGCAAGAAACTCGGCGATAGATTCAGCATTACCAGCCAGAAAAATATTAATCCCTTCTGCCGACACTAAAATTGTGCCCTTCAGCTCAAGGCGCAAGCACAGCACTTTAATCGATGTGGCCAAGCTGTCGTGGTCATCAATACTCACAAAGCGATAGGCGGCAATATTCTGGATTAGCAAGTCAAACCCCTTAAACGAAGCATGCTATTTTACCGCGCTTAAAGGCTTTTTGCCCAAGCCTACGCTGAATGGCTAGAACACATGGCGAATCCGCTTGAATGGCACCTCGGCCGAATCGCCATTTTCACCGATTTCAGCTTCAAACTCACGCGCAAAACGATGACCCGCATACACAGCATGTGCAATCAAACCAGGCGCCAAGGCATCACCAATGCATTGAACTGATTGAATACCGGCCTCTTGCCATTGCGATTTGAGCGTGATTAACGAGTGATACAAGCCATCGTTAGGCAAGCGCATGCTGACCGAGACAATCGCTCGCACCGCTAATTTTTCCGTGTTGTCCGACCACACACAAGCCAGTTCAACGCAATGACCATCAAAACTTTGCAGTGTTTTACCGGTGTGTAAATGAATACCGAGTTTTCGCAGGCGCTTTTGAATGGGGCGATATTCCAAAGTGTTCGTTGTCCAGCCGGCAATAACATCATCGGGCGTTACAAAATGCACTTCAAGGCCGCGCGCAACTAAGGCTTCTGCCAGAACGCTGGCCAAATAAAAATTATCATCGTCATATAACAACACCGGTCCGGATTGCGGGTAAATATCATTCATCAGATCATCGGGGCTAAACACATGCGGCAAATCTGCGCCCACAAATGCTTCACTACTACTGCGCCCAATGCCATTTTTTACCCAATGCGAACCGGTTGCCAACACCACTGCATCAGCGCCAATGGCCAATATATCTTCAGCACTCAATTCATTACCGCGATACACAGAAACATTCGACATGGGTTCAATCTGACCAACACGCCAATCGCGCACACGCCGCCATTCGGCCAAGCCTGGCAAAGCCGATTCCTTCAACACCCGCCCGCCTAAGTGCTCGCTGGCTTCAGCCAACATCACTTCATAGCCGCGCTGGCCAAGTGCACGCGTTGCTTCTAAACCCGCAGGCCCAGCACCGACCACCAAAATACGTTTTTCGGATTTTTTAGCCGAAATATTTTCCGGATGCCATCCTTTGCGCCATTCTTCACCCATAGTGGGATTTTGTGTGCAACGAATGGGGGTAATAGTCATATCGCCGGTTACGCAGATATTGCAACCAATGCATTCACGAATCGAATTGATAGCGCCGGTTTTAATTTTGTTTGGCAAATACGGATCGGCAATGGATGGCCGTGCCGCGCCGATCATATCGAGCGCACCTTCGCGAATTAAACGCACCATAGTATCGGGCGAGGTGAAGCGCCCCACGCCAACCACTGGCTTACTGGTGATTTGCTTAACCCACGAGGTGAATGGCTGCTGGAAACCTTCAGCACCAAAGCGCGATGTTTGCGAATCGTTGTACCAAGCTGCTACGTTAACATCCCAAATATCTGGCAAATCGGCCAAGTGATGCACAATTTCTTTGGCTTCGGCATTTTGTACACCGCCCTCGCCCAAAAATTCTTCCGTAGCAAAACGCAGCGCTACCGCGCAACGATCACCGACCGCGTCTTTAGTATCTTGCAACACTTCGCGCAATAAACGAATACGGTTTTCAAGCGTGCCGCCGTAATCATCGGTGCGCTGATTTCTGCGCCGTTGCAGAAAATGCATGGCCAGCGAGAGATCGTGCGCGGCATACACATAAATAATATCGAAGCCGGCTCGCTTGGCACGAATGGCTGCGGCTTTATGCCATTGCCGATAATTGGATATATCACGCAAAGTCATGGCGCGTGCTTGCATCGGGTAGCCGTATTTGAGCGGCGTATGCGACGGCGAAAGTGCTACTTCACGACTATACAAATTAGAGGCGGTATAACCGTTATGAGTCAGCTCTACGGCCGATAGCGCGCCATGCGCTTTGACTTTTTCGCACATTAAAGCCAGCGTGGGAATATCGCCGTCGTCCCATAAACGCGCTTCTACATACGGCGACACATCGCCGCTCGGGTGTATCTCGCATTCTTCGGTGCTAACTACCGCCCAACCGCCCTGCGCCTTAATTTCGCGCATCGTAGCGTGCGCTTCTGGCATCTGATGGCCCATGCCATTGCAATGCGGTACTTGGTAAAAACGGTTACGGGCAGTGACCGGGCCAATTTGTACCGGTTCAAATAAAATATCGTAACGAGGATCGCGGGTCATGGTGTTATCATTTTATCAACACTGCTTTTATGATGCCAACGCATTGCATAATAAACCGGTATAGCACAACCAAGCAGCAAGAAGCCCCACAGAACCGCATCTTTGCCCGCACCTAATAATGCCCATAATGCATACACCGCCGCCATAACTGAAATCGCTACAAATACCGCAAATGAGCCCTTCAGTGGCAGACGGCCTTTAGCATGTAGCCACAATGCAGCTATTGCACACAACAGATACATAACTAAAGTCGCGGAGGTTGAAATCAGTAATAAAAAGGTGAATATTTGCACCATGGATTTACCACCATTTATAATCACCACGGCACTTAGCAGCACGCCGGAAACCAGCAAGCCAACCACTGGTGCTCCACGTGCATTGGTTTTGGCAAACGCTTTCGGGAAAACACCGGCCTTGGCCATTTGATAGGGCATTTCACCTTGCACCAATATCCAACCACTGAGCGCACCCAAACCGCTAATCGCGGCAAACAACGCCAACCAATGCCCAGCACCACTCCCCCAAAATGGCGTCACTGCATCTGCGAATGGTGCATTTGAGCTGGCTAGTTGTTCAGAAGGAATAAGCAGAATAACAACTGTGCATGAAACTACATACACCATTGCTGCAATCAACGTACCCCAAAGTGTTGCACGTGGAATATTGCGTTCAGGATTGATCACTTTCTCACTGGCTACTGCTGCCGATTCCAAACCCAAAAATGCCCATAGGGTTAAAGTTGCCGAGGCGGTCACGGCGTCCCAAGTGAATGTGTGATTCATCAATGCTTGCGTGTTGAGCCGCTCATCACCAACGACAACTAGATAAGTACCCAATAATGCAACGGCCAATAGTGGCAGGATTTTAAGCACAGTAGTCACAATTTGAAATGCGCCGGTATCACGTGCGCCGCGCAAATTGATGGCGGTGAATAACCAAACAAATCCCAACATGACTACAATTGACGCACCGGGAATCTCGGCAATCCATGGCATAAGATTAGATAAGTAACTCACTGAAGCAGACGCAACGGCCGCATTTCCTACCCAAACAGCAACCCAATACCCCCAAGCAACTATGAAACCGACCAAATCACCGAATGCCATACGGGTATAAGCATACGGGCCATGTTCGTTCGGAAAAGCTCTGCTTAAAACTGAAAAAATGCTCGCCAACAATAAACTACCTAGCGCCGTCATTATCCAACCTAATACGCTATTTAATCCATAGGGTGCCAATGATGCTGGCAATAGAAAAACACCAGAGCCAATCATATTGCCAATGACTAAGGCAAGGCACATCCAAAAGCCCAGTTGTTTTGTGTTAGTCATGATTTGCATTGCCCTTAGTTATTTCACCTTCTTTTATTACCCATTGTACTTGCGAAGTGCATTCTATTTTTTCAATCGGATTACAACGCATGGCTGTTAAATCGGCTGCTTTACCAATGCTAATTGAGCCAATGTTCTGTTCTTGTTGCAACAAACGCGCACTATTAATGGTAGCGGCTTGTATGGCCTGCATGGGCGTTAAACCATAGCGCACCAAATACGGAAACTGCTTGGCGTTATTGCCGTGCGGATACACGCCAGCATCGGTGCCAAAGGCCAGATTAACGCCGGCCTTAACCGCTTTGCGAAAGCCTTGTCGCTGTGCATCGGTGGTATCCAAGTTTTTCTGCAAAGATTCCGCGCTCCATTTCCGCGCGCGGCCAACAGTATCAATGTAATCACCGTTATAAATATCCATCACTAAGAACGTGCCGAATTGTTTCGCTAAGGCAATGCCTTCATCATCAATCAAGGACGCGTGTTCGATGGAACGTACACCGCCACGAATTGCGAATTTAATTCCTTGCGCGCCATGCGCATGGGCAGTCACAAAATACCCGCGCTTGGCAGCGGTATCCACTGCTGCGCGCACTTCCGCTTCGCTGTATTCGGATTGATTGACATCGGTGCCGTCAGTCAACACAGCACCAGTGACAATCATTTTGATCCAATCCACATTGTGGTCCAAAATATAATTAGTCTTTGCACTGACTTCAGCCGCACCTTTGGCCACCCCTTCGCGCATTCGTGCCGGAATACGCGCGGCATCCACTAAGCCCGATACTTCGCCGCCGCCGCCGGGAATGGTCACATACGCGCCGGCCACAAACATACGTGGCCCAACAACCCAGCCTTTAGCAATCGCATCACGCAGCGACACATCCACAAAACCGTTGTAGCTGCCAACATCGCGCACCGTGGTGAAGCCAGCCTGCAAGGTTTTGCGAGCATTGGCCACGCCAGCGAGCACATCGTCTTCGGGTTTAGCTTTTAAATACGCATCAACATTATAATTTTGGATATCACCTGCTAAATGCGTATGCATATCCATAAAGCCTGGTGATAGCGTGAACGCTGACCAATCGATGATTTTGCTAGCCAAATATTTTTTGGCATTAAAAGCCTGTACTGAAATAATTTTTCCTTCATCAATCACAATCGCTTGATCTACTAATACAACGGCATTCTCAACATCAATCAGCTTGCCAGCGCGGATAATTAGTTGCTCCGCTTGCACGTACTGCGCTACAAAAAATAAGCTGATGAATAGCCCTGTCGTTTTGATGAATGCTGCCACGCGTCAATGCTCCGATTTAAAATAACGAGTGTACCACTCGATATATTGATCTTAGCTTCTAGCTCTGAACAACATAACTAGGCAAAAACGAGGCATAGTACTATATAAATGGATTTTTTGCATCGGTCTCTCAATTTGCATTGTTCTTATTGTCTCTGACCATCATAATATACCGATATGTCCTCGTAGCTCAGCTGGATAGAGCGCACCCCTCCTAAGGGTGAGGCCACTGGTTCGACTCCAGTCGAGGACGCCAATTAGCGTTACAATCGCCCTATGTGTGGACGATTCTCTCAATTGCCTAGCCAATCGCCTTTTCAGGCTCCACGGCCTGAATTTGCGGAAGCGTTCGCGCGCATACCAGCGCGCTACAACCTAGCGCCTGGGCAAATTGCCAGCGTGCTCATTAAGCCCAAAACCGAGATAGAACTAGCCACATTGCAATGGGGTTTATTGCCATTCTGGGCCAAAGAACTCAGCCTTGCTTCGCA
>JAYTOD010000143.1:0-6101 GCA_043747995.1 Arenimonas sp. | reverse complement strand
CCTATTTTTAACCCAGCTGCAAGCGCTATCGATTCTATAAACGCAATCGTCGAACCTTTGCCGTTGGTGCCGGCAACGGTGATTAACGGGTATGGCATGCTCAGTAAATTCATACGCTCCGCCACTTCACGCAAACGATCGAGACCCATCGAAATTTCTTTCGGATGGGTGCTCAGTTGATACTCCAACCATTGATCGAGCGTTCGATTCATTACAATGCGCGGTGCAGCGCTTCTCCGAATAAAGGTGTGTGGTGTTGGCAATCATTTAAGCGCACTAGGCTTAAATTATCCACCGAATCGCCTTCTAAAAGGTTGATGGTGGTGGGCGCTTGCCGGAAAGCCCATAAACGATCTAAGCCTAGTCCGAGTATTTTGCATAACAACACTCGATTCACCGCATCGTGTGCTACCACAAGCAAAGTATCGTCATCACCTAAGCCTTCGCAGGCAACGGTAAAGCCTTGCCAAGCACGATCAAGAACTTCTTGCAGCGATTCGCCACCCGGCATCTGTACGGTTTGCGGCGCATCACGCCAGGCTTGAAAAGTGACGGGATCTTGCTCGGCAATTTCCTGCGCCAACAAGCCTTCCCACTGCCCGTGCGCAATTTCCTGCAAGCGCTCATCAATCTGCAACATCACTTTTCGATCTTCACCCAAAGCCAATTCAGCTGTTGTTTTTGCACGCGAAAGTTGCGACGATACAGCGCGGGTAATACTGACATCACGCAAGCGTTCGCCCAATTTCGTGGCCTGCAGTATCCCAGTATCGGATAATGGGATATCAATCTGGCCCTGATAACGGCCGGCGGCATTCCAAGGTGTTTCGCCGTGGCGAGCTAAAATAATTTTCATGGGCGATTTTCCTTAAAACATTTCCAAAGACACAATGCCAGGAATAGTGCGCAACCCGGTTAATTGTGTTTGCGAAACTTCGCAGTCCACCGTAATCGCTGCTAAAGCGTGGCCATCGCCAGTGGCACCAAGCGAAAAATTAATGATATTAATACCAGCCGCCCCTAAATTTGAGCCTAACAACCCAATCACACCCGGGCGATCTTCGTTTTTCATCAATAAAATATGTGCGCCCGGATCAAAATCCAATTCCACACCATCCAAACGCACCACGCGCGGTCCTCTGTGCAAAGTCGCTTCAATGCTACGCAAGCCTTTTTCATTGCCCACTTCTATTTTCAGCAAGCGATCAAAACCATCGCCATCGCCGCCCAAAGTTTCTGATACCAATAAGCCGCGTGCACTGGCTTCGGTTAAGGCATTCACCGGCGTAACACGGCCAGAAGCGCTACCCAACATAGCTGCCACTAATAAGCGCGATAAAGGCCGTGTATCAAGCGCTTCAGTGCGTCCAGCATAGGTAATATGTAGCTTACTTGCAGCCGGCACTAAGCGATTGGCGAGCTTGCCCAGTTCAGTCATCAGCGGCATCCACGGACCCACTTCTTTGGCCGCTTCAGCGCTGAGTGGCGGCAAGTTAACGCAACCTGCTACCGCACCGGTTTTTATAAATTCAATCATCTGCCGCGCTAAAATCGTGCTCACTGCTTGCTGTGCTTCGGAAGTAGATGCGCCCAAATGCGGGGTCAAAATTAATTTAGCATTGGCACGCAATGGTGAATCTTTTTGCAAAGGTTCAGTCACGAACGTATCGAGTGCGGCGCCGGCCAAATGGCCTTCATCAAGCATTTTCAGCAAGGCATCTTCATCCACCAAACCACCACGCGCAGCATTGATTAAATACCCGCCTTTGCGCATTTTGCGCATTTGCGCTTCACCGATGATATTGGTGGTTTCTTTGGTGCGTGGAATATGCAGGGTGATGATATCGGCCCAGGCCAACAGCTCGTCCAATGTTTTCATAGGCACGCTCATACGGCCTGCGGCAGAGGCCGGCAAGAACGGATCAAAGGCCGCCACTTCCATACCAATACCCACCGCTTTGCGCGCAACCGTTGCGCCAATTCGGCCTAAACCAATCACACCGAGACGTTTGCCTTCCAGCTCGAAGCCGGTTAAGCCATTTTTCGGCCATTCACCGGCTTTCATACCAGCATCCGCTCTTGGAATATGCCGCGCTAATGCAAATAACAGCGAAACCGCATGTTCTGCAGCCGCCAAGGTATTGCCATCTGGCGCGTTCATCACTGCAATACCGCGCGCGGTAGCAGCTTCAACATCAATGGTATCCACACCTGCGCCGGCTCGGCCGATGACTTTCAGGTGTTTTGCTTTTTCCAGTGCTTCAGCAGTAATAAGCGTTGCTGAACGCACCATAATGCCGTCAAAGTCTTTCAGTTTTTCGGCCAGAACGGCCACGTCTTTAATTGGATCGCTGATTTCGACGTCGAAACCGGCCTCTTTGAATAAGGTTAAACCATCGGCATGGATGCCGTCGCAAGCAAGAATTTTCATAGGAACTCCATCGGGGGTTGAGTTAGGGCGAGTTGCGCCAGAACCCCATGCGAGGAGTAAAAATAACGGTGTAAACGGGCTACAGACCTGATAAATCAAGCTCTGAGGCCAGGAGACGGGGCGTTAAACGCATGGGAGTCCTGTACCACTTCTCAGTTAGAGTATCAAAGATGTGCGGGTTTGGGTAGAGGGTAGATTTAAGAAAATATTCTTTTTGATAAAAATTCAGAGATCAGTTGTAATGTGAAATGTCCGACACTTTGTTGTATATAAATAGTTAGATCTTGCGCCAAGATGCCGCACCAACCGCGTTACTTACTGCAAATAAACCATGGCTGAATAATTTACCAAGCTGTCTTAGCATATTACGCTTCCTGCTCACTGAATCATGCATACTTGTGCCGAATATATGGAGTTAACGATGAAATCTGCTATTACTTTTTCTTTGCGTATTGCCTTGCTGAGTTTTGCTTTGAGTCTGTTATCGAGCTGCGCCAGCTTGCCGAACTATGAGCCGCCGCGTGTCAGTGTTGTTGGCATTGAACCGACCAAAGGTGAAGGCATGGAAATGCGTTTCAATGTCAAGTTGCGCATCCAAAACCCGAATACTATCGCCATCAATTATCAAGGCATGGTGGTTGATTTAATCGTTGATGGCCGCCGTATTGCTACTGGTCTGAGCAATCAGCCTGGCAAGGTTCCTAGCTATGGCGAAACGGTTTACACCTTGCCCGTCACTGTGTCGGCCTATGATGCGGCTCGGCAATTTATTGATTTTATGCAAAAACCCAAACAAAATGCCATTCCCTATGAAATTAGTGGCAAACTTGAAAGTGGTCTATTCGGCAGTGTTCAATTTAGCGACAAAGGCTTATTGAAACTACCACAGTAAATTAAGCGGAAACTATGAATCTCACCTTAAAAATAACTTTTCTATTGGCGCTTGTTGCCTGCTCACCAAACGCTTTTGCCTGGGGTTCAACCGGCCATCGCACAATCGGCCTAATTGCAGAGCAACATATGACTACCAGCGCTTTGAAAAAAGCGCATGCTATTTTGGAAGGGCACAGCTTGCCTTATGTGGCGAATTGGGCTGATGAAATTCGCTCAGCACCAAAAAGCTATGGCTACACCTTTGATTGGCACTACACAACCTGGCAAGATGATGACCAGCGTTTTCATGCTGGGCTTGAAAATAAAGCCAGTGGTTTTCTGCTTAGCCAAGTCAATAATCAGTTAGCCGTATTGAAAAGCCCATTATCTAGCCAAGCAGAGAAAGCCTTTGCCTTAAAATTCGTGGTGCACTTGCTTGGCGATTTGCACCAGCCTCTGCATGTGGGTGGCGGCAACGACAAAGGTGGCAATGCCTGCCGTGTTACTTGGCATGGCAAGCCCACCAACCTGCATAGCGTGTGGGATAGTGAAATGATTGAAAGATCCAATCTCAGTTACATCGAACTGGCTGACTTTTCCAGCCAAGCACACACACCGCAACAAACCAAAGCTTGGCAAACGGGTTCCATTGCAGCATGGGCTGAAGAATCGAAAATTCTGCGCCGAAAAATTTACCCGGCCGAGGTTCTTATGCCAAATGCGCCAGTGACTTACTTAACTTATTGCCAAGAAAATGTAGCGCCTGAAGCCATGCCAAAGTTAGGCTACGAATACAGCTATCAATTCGACCAAATACTTCGAGATCGTTTGTATCAAGCTGGTGTACGCTTAGCCAAAGTATTAAACGAATCTTTGTAAATCAAATTTTTCGCATCACCTGTTTGAAAAGCTCAGTCTGCGTTAAATAAGCTAACCAAGTCTGTAGTTTTTCAACAGGCAATGCATTGAAGTAATCCTGATCTGTTGCGGCAAATTGCCGGACAAATGGCATAAGTGCATAATCAACCAAACCTGGTTTGCTACCTAGAAAAAAATCACTGTTAGCTAGCAATGCATTCCATTTCACTATCCAGTTCGTGGCTTTACTTTGGTGCTCAAGGGCGGAATGCTCTAGAAATTGATGCGGATATTTATACCGATCTAAGGCTTGCTTAAACGGCCCATCATTTTCTGTAATAAGCTGCTGGCTAAAAGCCATCTTGGCATTAGATTCAGGTAAAACAGTAAGCGGATCAGATTTGTGCAAAGCCCACAACATAATGTCTACACTTTGTTCAAGTATATTACCATCAGCAAAAACCAACACGGGCACAGTCCCCTTAGGCGATAATTGTAATAATCGTTCAGGTTTATTTTTTAAATCTACCTCGGTAATGTTGTAGCTAATTCCCGCCAACGCCAATGCCAGCCTAGCTCGAATTGCATACGGGCAACGCCGAAAGCTGAATAATACCGGCTGCTCGAATTGCATTTATTTTAGAAACAACCGATACAACGCGCTCTGGCTTTCATCGACATAGGGGTAGCCGAGCTCAACCAAAAATTGTTTGAAGGCCTGACGCTCATTCTGTGGCACTTGCAAGCCCACCAAAATCCGCCCGTAATCGGCACCTTGGTTTCGATAATGGAATAAGCTGATATTCCAACTTGGATTCATGGCACTTAAAAAAATCATTAGCGCACCTGGCCGTTCGGGGAATTCAAAGCGATACAACAATTCATGCTCGGCCAACGCAGAACGGCCACCAACTAAATGCCGAATATGTTCTTTGGCCATTTCATCGCCGGTGATATCGAGTGTGGCATAGCCATTTTTTTCGAACAATTGCGCCACTTTCGCCGACTCACCTTTGGCCTTCGTGCCCAGCCCAACAAAGATATGCGCTTGCTGTGTATCGGATATCCGGTAATTAAATTCAGTCACATTACGCGCGCCAACCAATTGGCAGAATTTTTTAAATGCGCCACGCTGCTCAGGAATAGTGACTGCAAACAAGGCTTCACGTTCTTCTCCTACTTCAGCACGCTCAGCAATAAATCGTAAGCGATCAAAATTCATGTTGGCGCCGCAAGTAATGGCAACAAAATTCTGGCCTTTGCAGCGCTGTGTATCGATATAGCTTTTCAAGCCGGCTACCGCCAAAGCACCAGCCGGCTCTAAGATTGAACGCGTATCTTGAAATACATCCTTCATGGCGGCGCACACGGCATCGGTGCTAACTACTACATAATCATCCACCAAAGCTTTGCATAAGCGAAAAGTTTCTACCCCCACTTGCTTAACCGCCGTACCATCGGAAAACAAGCCCACTTCTTTAAGAACAATGCGCTTACCAGCTTTCACCGAACGCAACATGGCATCAGAATCTTGCATTTGCACACCGATAACTTTTATCTCCGGGCGCACGGCTTTAATGTAAGCCGCAACACCGGAAATTAAGCCACCACCACCAATTGCAACAAATACCGCATCAATAGGCCCTTGATGCTGACGCAGAATTTCCATGGCGATAGTACCCTGCCCAGCAATTACATCAGGGTCATCAAACGGGTGCACGAAACAAAGGCCACGTTTTTTCTCTAGCAAGCGCGCGTGTGCATAGGCATCAGAATAGCTCTCGCCATGTAGTAAAACCTCTGCACCAAAAGCCAATACTGCGTCAATCTTCAGCTGTGGCGTAGTGGTTGGCATCACAATCACCGCATTACAATGCAATTTCTTGGCGGCTAACGCCACTCCCTGCGCATGATTGCCAGCCGAGGCGCAAATTACCCC
>JAYTOD010000142.1:0-7916 GCA_043747995.1 Arenimonas sp. | reverse complement strand
GGCTGGTGCAGGAATTGGCCGTCGACCACCAGTTGTTCGTAATGGACAAGAAAGGCACCTCGATTCGCGAGCAAGCCTTTCAGGAAAACCCCTGCTTCTTGTTGACCGACCATATCCCGATGCCGAAGAAAACCTTCCACAGCCTCGAACACCTTGGTGCGAAGAAGATTACGCTAGGATCGAAAATGTTATTTGCATCTCAATGCGTTGTGTTAATCCACCACGAGTTGGACCAACAGCTCCATTCATAGCCTATGTCTCTTTAGAGAAAACGTGTCGATTCAGCCACGATTTTAATCGTGGGCTGTATGAGCGTATAGTTATGTATACACCCACCTGTTAGGCAATCAATTGAATCTACATTTCACAAAAAACATTTTTCCCGTTGTGATATTTTTCGTGTTTTTCAGTATGAGTAATACACTCGCCGCCAACGATGTCTTGGTGTTGAAAGATAAATGGTTTCAATGTAAAAAAAGCACGGTATGCCGATGGACCACCGAACCCTGCAATCGGCCTGCGGCGGTGAATAAATGGCATAAGAAAAAATACGCGCGCTATGTAGCAAAACAACGCACCATGATCCGTTGCTCGGCGCCACCCGATGATGCCTATATGCTTGAATCGAAAAACCACGTAGCCTGCATTGAAAACAAATGCGTGGTTGATTTACCAAGCTTTGTGCGTTGAAAATACATTTGACGCTATAACGTTATAACGTTATAATGCGATTGAACTTATAGCGAGTAAAACAATGAGCGAACTATCCAAACGATCGACAGTGTATTTCGACCCGGTCTTGCATCAAGCATTACGATTGAAAGCGGCGGCAACCCAATCCTCACTTTCCGTGTTGGTGGATGAAGCAGTGCGCCAACTGATGCGCGAAGATCTGGAAGATTTAAAATTGGCAGCATCGCGTATCAATGAGCCTGCAATAAGCTATGAAGCACTGCTCGATGACTTGAAAAAGCATGGCAAGCTATAACATCACTTTCAAAAAATCGGTCGCGAAAGATCTACGCAATATTCCGAATCCCGACATTAAGCGGATTCTTAGCCGCATCGACACATTGGCCAATAATCCACGAGCTGAAGACTGCGTTAAACTCAGCGGGCAAGAACGCTACCGCGTGCGCCAAGGCAACTACCGCATCATCTATGAAATAAGCGATGGTCGATTGGTGGTTCTGGTGATAGCCGTTGGACATCGTTCAAATATATATCAAGCACGCTAGCACCATGATACGATTGATAAAGATTCAGGACTCATAACGATTTCATTTTCATCAAGCACACTGGGTGAAGCAATAGACTGCGGCACTTTCCACAGTTGGGTAAAAAATATGCGCGGTCGCCGTGATTACCAATTTAATGGCGCATCATCTTCAAAATGGCCTTTCAATGTGCACCTCAAAAGGCACTATTGAAGCTACTATTTTAGATAGTATTAGCGCATCTTTTGCTTCAAGAAGCAAAGCTCAAGCTAAAACTCTAGCAATTATTCAATCAACCTTTTAGACTATAGGATAGTTTATATGGATGCTTTGGATTTAGAAAAATTACTGACTATAACTCCTAATGTTGTCCCTCTTGCTAGCGATAACAACGACTACTTAACCAGCTATCGCTTTGATACTGGCGCCGAGATTGCTTTTGATCCAAGAACCACAACCAAATGCTCTATTTTTGTCGATAAGATTCCTGAGCGAATGCGATATAAACTAGGAAAAATTAATAACTACAATCCTGGCAATCCGTCAACGGCACTAGCTCGAGTATCACCACAAATTGCCAGTGCGACTCAACTTTTTAAAATTGACTTACCTTCTATTGATGTCGCAAAAGAACTGCTTGCATGGTATCGCTGGCATAACAACAAATAAGCCTTCAATAATTATTTTACTAAACACCAAACAACTTCTCGTTGGCCTCGGCGCGCGACACAATCCGCCATTGGCCAGACTCAAGGCCATCTAAATTAAGATTGCCAGTTTGGGTGCGATGCAAACTCAATACAGCGTTGCCAGTTGCGGCAAACATTCGGCGCACTTGATGATAGCGCCCTTCAATCAAGGTCAAGTTCACTTGGCGAGCATTGATGATTTCCATCTGCGCTGGGGCAAGTGGGTTTTTTTCGCTTTCCAACATCAACGTACCGCTGGCGAATAATTCGGTTTCTTCGCCACGCAAATCTTCTGCTAGTTGCACCGCATAAATTTTCGGCAAATGCGCTTTCGGTGAAATAATCTGATGCAGAAGCAAACCGTCATCGGTCAACATTAACAAACCAGATGTATCACGATCTAATCGTCCAACGGTGGACAACACCGGGTTGCGGTAACGAAAACGCTCAGGTAATAAATCGTACACCACGCGGCCTGGATCTTTCGTTGAACAGGTATAACCGACCGGCTTATGCAGCAAAATCAGTACGCCATGTGCAGGATCTAGCGGCTCATCATCGAGCAGAATATCCTCGTGTGGTACATCATCGTCAATACCAATGGTGCTGCCATCGCGGCGAGTTAGCCAGCCGTTTTTAATTAGCTTGCTAACGTCTTTGCGCGAGCCATAACCCAGATTGCCCAGCAATTTAACCAGTTTCATAAAATGCGGTTCAACTTATTGTCCACGCTCTTTGGCACTGGCATCACGTGCCTTGCGAAACTCGGAATCTTTCGACCAATTCGGCCACTTCGTTGAGTTCGCTAAATTACGGCCGAGCGTGTACAGCACTTCAAGATCGCGGCTCATGCCAGCAAACGTCCAATCCGACTGCCACTCATCAGCCGGCTGATGATAGCGATAGTTGGTATAGTCGTCTTCTTCCTTATCACCAGCGGCAATGCCGCCATTGACTAAATCATTACCCGCGCCAAACGAAATGGCAGGCACGCCACGCTTCGCCATTGGAAAATGATCGGAGCGAAAAAAATATCCGGCTTCAGGTTTTGGATCGGGCGAGTACACCAATTCCCATTTCTTCGCGGTTTCAATCAGCATGTCGAGTAAGTCGAGTTTTGCCGTTCCTGAAATAGTGAAATTACGTGCCATACCATTCGGGCTGAGTCCATCCATGTTAATCATGCCCACTGTTTTCGCCAACGGATACAGCGGATTTGAAGCGTAATATTCCGAACCTAACAAGCCTTTTTCTTCTGCAGTTACCGCCAAGAACACCACGGAACGTTGTGTTTTTGGTTGTTTACCGTACACCTTGGCTAACTCTAGTAATTCAGCAATGCCTGTTGCGTTATCGACTGCGCCGTTATAAATGGTATCGCCCTTCGCATCCGGCGCACCCACGCCTAAATGATCCCAATGGCCGCTGTAAATCACCGTTTGATTTGGGTATTTGCTACCTTGCAAACGTGCCAATACATTCTGCGAGGTAATCACTTGCGCATTAACGGCATAATCTGCAGAGAAACGCAGCCCTTTTAATTCCACTGGTTTGAAAGCACGGGTTTGCGCCTGCTTTTTCAATTGCTCGAAATTCAATCCGGCGTCATCAAACCATTTCACGGCTAAATCGCGCTGAATCCAAGATTCCAGATTGGCATGCGATTTGCCGGGTTCTTTACGCACAATATCAAACATCACATTGGTGTTGGAGTTCTTCACGGTCGGCCAGCCATAAGAAGCAGGTGCAGTTTCATGCACAATCATGGTTCCAACTGCGCCTTGGCGCGCCATTTCTTCAAACTTATAGGTCCAGCGACCGTAATAGGTCATCGACTTTCCACCGAAATCGCCTTTGCCAGTTTCGAAATCTGGATCGTTGATGAGCACCACAGCTATCTTGCCCTTCAAATCAACGTTCTTGAAATCGTCCCAGTTACGCTCTGGCGCTTTCACACCATAACCGACGAATACTAGCGGCGCGTTTTTAATCGCAATAGCCGTTTGTCCGTTCATAGCAGCGCGCACAGCGATATCGTCGCCCTGTTTAACAACTTGCGATTTGCCGTTGATGCTAACTGAGGCACTAACTGGACCTTTAATTTCAAAACGGCCGAGCGGTACTGCTTGTGTCCAGACGCGTTTGCCGTTTTTCAAATCGCCGCCCGGCTGCAAGCCAGACGCTTTGAATTGCTCAATTAAATACGCTACGGTTTTGGTTTCACCCGGCGTATTCGGGCCTCGACCTTCATAAGCATCTGAGGATAAAATCTTGACATGCTGCGATAGATTGGCCGGATTGAATTTTGGCGTCTGTGCGGCATTTGCTTGAAACGCTAAACACATTGCTAGTAATACACTGGTTTTGGCTGACATAAAAAATCCTCGGTGGTCAATAATTGGTTTATACGCCAATCGGGTTAGCTTTTTCTGCATCAATGTTATACATCTTAATCGCGCGCGCCACATCTTTTCCACTCATTTTGCCATCCGCGGCGAGTGCCGCAATGGCGGCATGCGCAATGTAATAGCGATCTACTTCAAAGAATCGGCGCAGATTGCTGCGCGTATCAGAGCGACCAAAGCCATCAGTACCCAGCACTGTATATGGCATCGGCACGAAAGCACGGATTTGATCAGCAAAGGCGCGCACATAGTCAGTAGCGGCAATCGCTGGACCAGCACGGCCTTTCAGGCATAGCTCAACGAATGCAACACGTGGTTCGCTTTCAGGGTGCAAGCGGTTCCAACGCTCCACATCAAAACCATCACGACGCAATTCATTAAAACTTGGACAGGACCAAATATCAGCACTCACCGCAAAATCTTTATCCAACAATTCGGCAGCGGCAATCGCTTCGCGCAAAATGGTACCAGAGCCCAACAGTTGCACACGCAACTCGCCTTTCTTGGCTTTGCCTGCATCTTTGAATAAATACATACCTTTCAAAATGCCATCACGCGAACCTTCCGGCATTTCTGGCATATGATAGTTTTCATTCATCAGCGTTAAGTAATAATATTCATCGCGCTGTTCTGTTAGCATACGCTGCATGCCTTCTTGCACAATCACCGTTACTTCATAGCCGAAGCTTGGATCGTATGATTTGCAATTTGGAATAGCGCCGGCTAATAAATGCGAATGACCGTCTTCGTGCTGCAAGCCTTCACCATTCAGTGTGGTACGACCTGCAGTTGCACCAAGCAGAAATCCACGTGCACGCATATCGGCGGCTTGCCATGCAGAATCACCAATACGCTGGAAGCCGAACATGGAATAGAAAATATAGAACGGCAGCATCGGCTGGTTATTGGTGGAATAGCTGGTGGCAGCTGCTAACCAGATAGAAAATGCACCAGCTTCGGTAATGCCTTCTTCCAGAACTTGCCCGGCGGTATCTTCGCGGTAATACATCAGTTGGTCGGCATCAACCGGCTTGTATTTCTGGCCAAATGGTGCATAAATACCAATCTGCCGGAACAAGCCTTCCATGCCGAAGGTGCGCGCTTCATCGGCCACAATCGGCACTATCCGTGGGCCAACTTCTTTGTCACGCAAAATTACATTCAAGGTTTGCACAAAGGCCATGGTGGTGGAAATTTCGCGTTCGCCGGATGATTTCAGCAAGCGCTCAAAGGCATCCAAGCCTGGTACGTTTAAACTTAAATCGGATTTTTCCCGACGCTGTGGCAAATAGCCGCCCATCGATTGCCGGCGTGCTTTCATATATTGCACTTCTGGTGAGTTTTCACCCGGATGATAAAAGCTCAAAGATTCTATCTGCTCATCAGTAACCGGAATCTGGAAGCGGTCACGGAACACGGTTAAGGATTCGGTGTCGAGTTTTTTGGTGTTATGTGTAGGATTCAAAGACTCGCCGGCCGAGCCCATACCATAGCCTTTTACGGTTTTGGCCAAAATAACGGTGGGTTGGCCTTTATGTGCCATAGCCACCGAATACGCGGCATGCACTTTGTGTGGATCGTGACCGCCTCGGTTCAATCGATACACATCTTGGTCACTAAGCTTGGAAACCAACTCAGCGGTTTCTGGGGTTTTACCAAAAAAATGTTCACGCGTATATGCGCCACCAAAGGCTTTGTAGTTTTGATACTCGCCATCAACGGTATCCATCATGATTTTTTTTAGCTGGCCTTGATAATCGCGCTGCAACAGGGGATCCCAGTAACTACCCCAGATAACTTTCAAGACATTCCAACCGGCGCCGCGGAAACTGCCTTCCAATTCCTGAATAATTTTTCCGTTACCACGCACCGGACCATCCAAACGCTGCAGATTGCAGTTAATCACAAAACATAAATTATCCAAGCCTTCGCGGCCAGCCAAGGCAATTGCACCTAAAGATTCGGGTTCATCAGTTTCGCCATCACCCAGAAAGCACCATATTTTACGATCGGATTTCTCCATTAAACCCCGACCTTCTAAATACTTCCAGAAACGTGCTTGGTAGATAGCGCTGATTGGTCCTAGCCCCATCGATACCGTGGGGGTTTGCCAGAAATCCGGCATCAGCCATGGATGCGGATACGAAGACACGCCACGACCATCCACTTCCATGCGGAAATTATCGATTTGGTCCTCGCTGATACGACCTTCCAAAAACGCTCGCGCGTAAATACCCGGTGACGAATGGCCTTGGATATATAGCAAATCGCCCGGGAAAGTATCGCTTGGTGCGCGCCAGAAATAGTTGAAACCCACATCGTATAAAGTCGCACTAGACGCAAAGCTAGCGATATGTCCGCCAAGCTCGCCGGGCTTACGGTTAGCACGCACCACCATCGCCATGGCATTCCAGCGAATGATTGAGCGTATACGCCACTCCATGGCTAAATCACCATCCATGACCGGTTCACTTTCAGATGGAATAGTATTAATGTATTCGGTGGTTGGGTGAAATGGCAGATTGCCGCCGGCGCGGCGAGTGAGCTCTACCATACGTTCAAGCAAATGGTGCGCACGCTCAGCTCCATCATGATCAAGTACGGCTTTTAACGATTCTAACCATTCTTTGGTTTCTTTCGGGTCGTGGTCGTTACTTAACACCTCATTTATCCAGCTCATAGCAGTTCTCAGGTTTTATTCTGTAAAATTAAAGTATGTGCTACTTAGAAGCCACGCTGTTCACGCAATTGCGCTTCCACAGCCGCAATTGCAGTCATATTCACCACACGACGCACTGTAGCTGAAGTAGTTAACACATGCACAGGCTTAGCCATACCCATTAAAACGGGGCCAATACCAATTCCGTCAGTCATCACGCGGGTAAGGTTGTAGGCTGCGTTGGCGGCATCCAAGTTTGGCATTACCAGCAGATTAGCGACGCCAGTTAAGCGTGAATCAGGAAACAAGCGCTCACGAATTTCTGTTTTCAAGGCCGCGTCAACATGCATTTCGCCTTCCACTTCTAAGCGTGGTGCGCGTTTCAAAATCAGCTGCAATGCTTCACGCATTTTCTTGGCACTGCTGGCCTCAGATGAACCGAAGTTGGAATGACAGACCAATGCAACTTTCGGGACAATACCAAATAGCTTCATGCGATAAGCCGCTTGCAGTGCTGCTTCAGCAATTTGTTCAGCGTTAGGTTCATGCTGCACATGGGTATCGGTAAAGAACAAAGGGCCTTTATCACTAATCACCACCGACATCGCCGAAATACATGACACATTCGGATCTGCGCCAATAACATCAATTACATGCTTAAGCTTGCCTTGATATTTGCCCACAATGCCGCACAACATAGCGTCGGCTTCACCACGCTTAACCATCAACGCCGCGATGACTGTACCACGGGAACGGACAATCGCTTTTGCAGCAGCGGGCGTAACGCCGCGACGTGCCATTATTTGATGATAATGCTGCCAGTATTCGTTGAAGCGCGGGTCATCGTCGGGGTTGGTTAAATCGAAATCATCGCCCTGTTTCAAACGCAAACCTAATTTTTCGATACGACGTGCAATGACGCTTGGTCGACCAATTAAAATCGGAC
>JAYTOD010000141.1:0-15683 GCA_043747995.1 Arenimonas sp. | reverse complement strand
CAAGGCTGCGGTCAAGGTCGTTTTACCATGATCCACGTGGCCAATCGTGCCCACGTTCACATGGGGCTTTGTACGTTCAAACTTACCTTTTGACATGTTAGAGTCCTTAAAGTATTAAATAAAAAAAGTATTAAATTAAATTATGATTTTTTCATGACCGCATCAGCGATGTTGCTTGGCGCTTCTGCATAATGATCGAATTCCATGGTGAAGGTTGCCCGACCCTGCGACATCGAACGCATCGATGTGGCATAACCGAACATTTCACCGAGTGGCACCATGGCGTTAATCACTTTGCCAGACGGTGTGTCATCAGAGCCCTGCAATAGGCCGCGACGGCGTGATAAGTCACCCATCACATCACCCATGTAATCTTCAGGGGTAACCACTTCTACTTTCATGATTGGCTCAAGCAAGGCCGGATTGGCTTTGTTGAAACCTTCTTTGAACGCCATTGAACCAGCCACTTTAAAGGCCATTTCATTGGAGTCCACGTCATGGTAAGAACCATCAACGGCGCGCACTTTGATATCAACTACTGGGAAGCCAGCCAAAATACCATTTTTCATGGCTTCTTGAATGCCTTTATCAGCCGCTGTGACATATTCTTTCGGTACTACGCCGCCAACAATGGCGTTTTCGAACGAATAGCCTGCACCACGCTCTTGCGGTTCCATTTCAATCACAATGTGACCGTATTGACCACGACCACCAGACTGACGAACAAACTTACCTTCTTGCTTAACCGCTTTACGAATCGCTTCACGATAGGCAACTTGCGGTTTACCCACGTTGGCTTCAACGTTGAATTCACGACGCATACGGTCAACTAAGATTTCCAAATGCAATTCGCCCATACCAGAAATAATGGTTTGGCCTGATTCTTCATCAGTGCGAACACGGAACGATGGATCTTCTTGCGCCAAACGACCCAAGGCAACACCCATTTTTTCTTGATCAACTTTGGTTTTTGGTTCAACAGCCATCGAAATAACCGGCTCAGGAAAAATCATCCGCTCAAGCGTAATCACATCGTCCATTGAGCACAGGGTATCGCCGGTTGTTACGTCTTTAAGACCTACCGCAGCCGCGATATCGCCGGCTAACACTTCCTTGATTTCAGAGCGTTCATTGGCGTGCATCTGCAAGATACGGCCAATGCGTTCTTTTTTGCTCTTAACAGGGTTATAGACCTGGTCGCCAGCATTTAAAGTGCCTGAATACACACGGAAGAAAGTTAACGAACCTACAAACGGATCAGTCATAATTTTAAACGCCAAGGCCGAGAACGGCTCTTTGTCGCCTACTTTACGAATCGCTTCTTGATCTTTTTCATCAATGCCTTTGACTGGCGGACGATTATCTGGCGATGGCAAGTAGTGAATAACAGCATCCAACATGGCTTGCACACCCTTATTTTTAAAGGCGGTGCCAGCGAACATCGGTATGATTTCGCAAGTCAGAGTGCGGGCACGGATGCCTTCCATGATTTGATCTTCATTCAGCTCGCCGCTGTCAAGATAAATATTCATCAATTCTTCGGATGCTTCAGCCGCTGCTTCAACCATAAATTCACGCATGGTTTTACATTCGGCCAACAAATGTGCAGGAATTTCACCGTACTCAAAAGTTGTACCATGGTTTTCCATATCCCAGATGATGGCTTTCATCTTCAGTAAATCAACCACGCCTTCGAAATTTTCTTCGGCGCCGATTGGCATCTGCATAGGCACTGGGTAAGCGCCTAACCGGGCTTTCAACTGGTCAACAACTTTAAAGAAGTTGGCGCCGGTACGGTCCATTTTATTGACAAATGCAAGACGCGGCACCGAATACTTAGAGGCCTGACGCCACACAGTTTCCGATTGCGGCTGAACGCCACCAACTGCGCACAACACGAACACCGCACCATCAAGTACGCGCAATGAGCGCTCTACTTCAATGGTGAAATCAACGTGGCCCGGGGTGTCGATGATGTTGAAGCGATGCTGTGGAATGGATTTATCCATACCCGACCAAAAACAGGTGGTAGCGGCAGAGGTAATGGTAATACCACGCTCCTGCTCCTGCTCCATCCAGTCCATAGTAGCTGCGCCATCATGCACTTCACCGATTTTGTGATTAACACCGGTGTAGAACAAAATGCGTTCAGTGGTTGTAGTTTTACCGGCATCAATGTGAGCCATGATGCCGAAATTACGGTAACGATCAATTGGGGTGGTACGTGCCACGGGGAAATTCCTTTACGCTGCTACCAACGGAAATGTGAGAATGCTTTATTGGCTTCAGCCATACGATGTGTTTCTTCGCGCTTCTTAACAGCGCCACCGCGGCTTTCTGAGGCTTCAAGCAATTCGCCAGCCAATTTAAGCGGCATGGTGTTTTCACCACGCTTGCGCGCAGATTCAATCACCCAACGCATTGCCAAGGCTGTACGACGAGTCGCACGCACTTCAACAGGAACTTGGTAGGTAGCGCCGCCAACACGACGGGACTTAACTTCCACCGATGGAGCAACATTACCGAGGGCTTTTTCGACCAATGCCAATGTATCTGCATTTTTTTGACCGATAACATCCATTGCGCCGTAGACAATTTTCTCTGCGACGGATTTCTTACCGCTGACCATCACCATATTGATGAAGCGAGCAATTAATTGGCTTCCGTGTTTCGGATCTGGAAGAACCGAACGGGTACCTGGGGAACCTTTACGTGACATGTTTAGTGCCTTAATTTACGAATGGGAAACGATGCAAGCAATTGCTTGCATTTCATTATTTTGGACGCTTGGCGCCATATTTCGAACGACTTTGACGACGCTTTGCAACACCAGAGGCATCCAAAGAACCGCGCACGGTGTGATAACGCACACCTGGTAAATCTTTAACGCGGCCGCCACGGATCAGCACCACGCTATGTTCTTGCAAGTTATGACCTTCACCACCGATGTAGCTGATGATTTCGAAGCCATTGGTTAGGCGTACTTTCGCTACTTTACGAAGTGCCGAGTTCGGCTTCTTCGGAGTAGTTGTGTACACACGAGTACAAACACCACGGCGTTGTGGGCAGTTAGCTAACGCCGGTGATGCGCTTTTATAGGTTTTTGACTGGCGCGGCTTGCGTACCAGTTGATTAACAGTCGCCATTGATTAAATCCTGCGAAACAAAAAGGACTGACCGGGTTGCCGGCCAGAATAGACGGAAAATTATAAAGTGTATTGCCTCAATTGTCAAACCACACAACTGAACAATCCCCCAATCCTTGGCAGCGAAAACGAGCCGCATCCGTGCGACTCATTTCGGAGGTAGCCGAAGCTACCCACCTTATTTATTCGGCGTTATCGCCGACTACAACAACCTCTTCCACCGCAACAACTGGCGCTGACAAGACATCTAACTCAACATCTGAAACAACTTCTTTATCTTTACGGCGCTGGTTGTGATAGGCCAAGCCGGTACCGGCTGGTATCAAGCGACCTACAATCACATTTTCTTTCAAGCCACGTAGTGAATCGTAGGTTCCGCGAACGGCCGCATCAGTTAGAACGCGGGTGGTTTCTTGGAACGAAGCCGCCGAAATGAAACTTTCAGTAGCCAACGAGGCTTTAGTAATACCTAACAAAACGGGGTTATATTTCGCCAAAATACTGCCATTTGCTGCTAATTTGACGGCATCTTCAATAACACGGATTTTCTCGACTTGCTCGCCCACCATGTATTTGCTGTCGCCAGCATCGGTGATTTCCACTTTGCGGAGCATCTGGCGGGTAATGGTTTCGATGTGCTTATCGTTGATTTTCACGCCTTGCAGACGATACACATCTTGGATCTCTTTGACCAAATACGCCGCCAATTCTTCCACACCTTTCAGGCGCAAGATGTCTTGCGGGTTCGGTTCACCATCAACAATGGTTTCGCCTTTTTCCACATGCTCGCCTTCAAACACAGAAATAGCGCGGTATTTCGGAATCAGCTCTTCGTGTTCTGCTCCATCTAAATCGGTGATGATTAAACGCTGCTTGCCTTTAGTTTCCTTGCCCATGCTGACAATGCCGGAGACTTCCGCCATGATGGCAGCATCTTTCGGTTTGCGCGCTTCGAACAAATCGGCAACGCGTGGCAGACCGCCGGTGATATCGCGGGTTTTCGAGGCTTCTTGCGGTACTTTGGTGACCACATCGCCCACGCCGACTTTATCGCCGTTTTGCAAGTTAACCACTGAACGCGGCGGCAACATATATTGCGCTGGTAAATCGGTACCCGGAATATTCAGGTCAACACCTTTAGCATCAACAATGCGCACGATTGGGCGCAAATCTTTACCTTGCGAACCGCGACGTTTTGGATCGGTAATTTCACGCGAGACCAAACCAGTCAGCTCATCGTTTTTATCAATCACGGTCACGCCATCAACGAAATCGACAAAGCGCACGAAACCGGCCACTTCCGAAACGATTGGGTGATTGTGCGGATCCCAATTGGCGATGGTTTGCCCGGCTTTGACACTGGCGCCGTCTTTGACATTAATCATCGCACCATAAGGAAGCTTGTAGCTCTCACGCACACGTCCAGTAGTATCAAGTACCGAGATTTCGCCGGAACGCGACACTGCTACTAAATGACCATCGGCATGGGTTACGAATTTCAGGTTGTTAAACTTGACCGAACCGGTGGTTTTCACGGTGACGTTATCAATTGCAGCGGCACGCGATGCGGCACCACCGATATGGAAGGTACGCATTGTTAACTGCGTGCCTGGCTCACCAATCGATTGCGCAGCAACCACACCAACGGCTTCACCAATATTGACCAAGTGACCCCGGCCCAAATCACGGCCATAGCACATCGAGCAAACCCCGAAGCTGGACTGGCAGGAAATTGACGAGCGTACTTTGATATTTTGAACACCAGCGATTTCTAATTTCTCAACCCATGATTCGTCTAACAAGGTATTGCGTGAAACGATTGGATCTTCATCATTGCCTGGTAAGAATACATCTTCAGCTACAACGCGGCCTAAAATACGCTCGCCCAGGGTAACTTGTATTTCGCTGCCTTCCACGATAGGTGAAATGCTGAGGCCGGCCTTGGTTCCGCAATCCACTTCAGTTACCACCACATCTTGCGCCACGTCCACCAAACGACGGGTTAAGTAACCGGAGTTAGCAGTTTTCAGCGCGGTATCGGCCAAACCTTTACGCGCACCATGGGTAGAAATAAAGTACTGAAGTACGTTCAGGCCTTCGCGGAAGTTAGCGGTAATTGGCGTTTCAATAATCGAACCATCGGGTTTCGCCATCAAGCCACGCATACCCGCCAACTGACGAATCTGCGCTTGCGAACCACGCGCGCCAGAATCGGCCATGATGTAAATCGAGTTCATCGATTTTTGGGTAATGGTTTCGCCCTTAGCATTCTGGACCTTTTCCCAACCAATGGTTTCCATCATGGCTTTTGCGATGCGCTCATTGGCACGCGACCAGATATCGACCACTTTGTTGTAGCGTTCGCCTGCAGTGACAAGGCCTTGCTGATACTGCTCTTGGATTTCCAACACTTCTTTCTCGGCTTCCGCCAACAGTGTTTTCTTTTCATCAGGAATAATCATGTCGTTGATACCAACCGACACGCCTGCTTTAGTTGCAAACGCAAAACCGGTGTACATCAATTTATCGGCAAAAATAACCGTTGGCTTCAAGCCCAACAAACGATACGATTTATTAATAAGAATACTGATGTTCTTTTTGGTTAAATCTTTATTAGCCAATTCAAACGGCAGATTCTTCGGCAACACATCAACCAACAATGCACGACCAACGCTAGTTTCAACAATCGCTTTAGTGGCAACCAATTCACCAGTTTCGCTCATTTCTTCGCGTTGCAAACGAACTTTCACTTTTGCGTGCAGTTCAACCACTTTGTTGTCGTAGGCGCGTTTCACTTCGGCCACGTTGGCAAAGATCATACCCTCGCCTAACTTGCCTTCCAATGCGCGGGTCATGTAGTACAAACCCAGCACCACGTCTTGCGAAGGAACGATGATTGGCTCACCATTGGCCGGCGACAAAATATTGTTCGACGACATCATCAAGGCGCGAGCTTCTAATTGCGCTTCTAAGGATAAAGGCACGTGCACAGCCATCTGATCGCCATCGAAGTCGGCGTTGAATGCGGTACACACTAATGGATGCAACTGAATGGCTTTGCCTTCAACCAATACGGGTTCAAAAGCTTGAATGCCTAAACGGTGCAAGGTGGGTGCGCGGTTAAGCAACACAGGATGTTCACGAATCACATCTTCAAGAATGTCCCAGACCACGGCCTCTTCACGCTCAACCATTTTCTTGGCAGCTTTGATGGTGGTGGCGATGCCTTGGCGTTGCAATTTAGCAAAGATAAATGGCTTGAATAACTCTAGGGCCATTTTCTTCGGCAAGCCACATTCGTGCAAACGCAAGGTTGGGCCAACCACAATAACCGAACGGCCAGAATAATCGACGCGCTTACCGAGCAAGTTTTGACGGAAACGACCTTGTTTACCTTTGATCATATCGGCCAAAGATTTCAGCGGACGCTTATTGGTGCCAGTAATGGCGCGGCCACGACGGCCATTGTCCATCAAGGCATCAACCGATTCTTGTAGCATGCGTTTTTCGTTGCGCACAATGATATCTGGCGCGCTCAATTCAAGCAAACGGTGCAAACGGTTATTACGGTTGATGACGCGACGGTATAAATCGTTCAAATCGGAGGTGGCGAAACGGCCACCATCTAGCGGTACCAATGGACGAAGATCTGGCGGTAACACAGGCAATACCGTTAACACCATCCACTCTGGGCGGTTACCGGATTCGATGAACGACTCAACTAATTTAATGCGTTTGGTTAAACGTTTTTGTTTAGTATCGGAATTGGTGGTGGTGATTTCTTCTTTCAAGCGAATCACTTCGGCATGTAAGTCGATGGTTGATAACAATTGGTGTACCGCTTCGGCACCCATTTTAGCTTCGAATTCATCGCCATGTTCTTGTTGCGCTAGCAAATATTCTTCTTCGGTCAGCAACTGGCCGCGATCTAATGGGGTTAAACCTGGCTCGATTACCACAAACGCTTCGAAATACAACACACGCTCAATATCACGCAAGGTCATGTCGAGCATCAAACCAATACGCGATGGCAACGATTTCAGAAACCAAATATGTGCAGTTGGGCTAGCCAACTCAATGTGGCCCATACGCTCGCGGCGCACTTTGGTTAAGGTAACTTCGGTACCGCATTTTTCGCAAACAACGCCACGATGCTTCATGCGCTTATATTTTCCGCACAAGCATTCGTAATCTTTGATTGGGCCAAAGATTGCCGCACAGAACAAACCATCACGCTCGGGTTTGAAGGTGCGGTAGTTAATGGTTTCTGGTTTCTTCACTTCACCGAACGACCACGAACGGATCATATCAGGCGAGGCAAGAGCAATTTTAATACCATCAAATTCTAGGCTTTGACGTTGCTGGTTGAACAGATTAAGTAGGTCTTTCATCGTAGTCTCCAATTGGGTTGAAGCCTTATCCGCGACAAGGCTTCGAGTACTGTTCTAGTCAGCTATTATTTTTCGTCCAGTTCAATATTGATGCCCAAAGAACGAATCTCTTTGACCAGTACATTGAACGATTCTGGAATACCGGCAACAGTTTCATGCTCGCCATCAACGATGTTTTTATACATCGCATTACGGCCTTGAACGTCATCGGATTTCACTGTCAGCATTTCTTGCAAGGTGTAAGCCGCACCATACGCTTCTAAAGCCCAGACCTCCATCTCACCAAAGCGCTGCCCACCGAACTGCGCTTTACCGCCGAGTGGTTGCTGGGTGACTAAGGAATACGGACCGGTTGAACGGGCATGCATTTTGTCATCCACCAAATGGTTCAATTTCAGCATATGCATGTAACCTACCGTAATTGGGCGATCAAATGCTTCACCGGTGCGGCCATCAAATAATTGCGCTTGCCCAGATTCTGGCAAGTCTGCCAATTTCAACATCGCCTTAATTTCAGACTCAGCCGCGCCATCAAACACCGGTGTTGCCATTGGCACGCCATCAGTTAAGTTGCCTGCTAAACGCAACAACTCTTTGTCGGTGAACTTTTCTAAATCAACGCGTAGTTTTTTGCTGCTAGCTTTATCGTGGTTATAGATTTGATCCAAGAAACTACGTAAATCAGCGATTTTCTGCTGGTCTTCAAGCATTTTCTGGATTTTCAGGCCAAGGCCTTTTGCAGCCCAACCCAAATGCACTTCCAAAACCTGGCCAATATTCATACGACTAGGTACGCCAAGCGGGTTCAACAAGATATCAATAGTTTTGCCATCGGCCATGTACGGCATATCTTCAACTGGCTTAATCATAGAGACCACGCCCTTGTTACCGTGGCGGCCGGCCATTTTGTCACCCGGCTGAATACGGCGCTTCACGGCGACATATACTTTTACGGTTTTCAAAACGCCAGGTGCGAGATCATCGCCTTGGGTGATTTTACGGCGCTTATCTTCAAAGCGCTTGTCGAACTCTGCCTTATGCGTTTCAACTTGCTTTTTGGCGTTGTCGAGGAAATCAACCGCTTCTTCTTCCTTCATGCGGATCTCGAAACGTTCGTCTTTCTTAATGGAAGCCAAGTATTCTTTGTTGATTTCGGTGCCTTTCTTCAATCCATTCGGACCACCGTTGGCAACACGCCCGATAATCTGCGAATCCAAGCGACTGTAAATCGCACCTTCAAGAATACGGAACTGATCATCGAAATCTTTCTTAACGCGCTTTACTTCAGCTTGTTCAATTTGCAAGGCGCGCTTATCTTTTTCCACGCCATCGCGGGTGAATACTTGAACATCAATAACCGTGCCATCCATACCTGGTGGCACGCGCAAGGAGCTGTCTTTCACATCCGACGCTTTCTCGCCGAAAATAGCACGCAGAAGTTTTTCTTCTGGGGTTAATTGGCTTTCGCCTTTCGGCGTTACTTTACCCACCAAGATATCGCCAGAACGGACTTCCGCACCAATATACACTACACCAGATTCATCTAAACGACCCAAGGCACTTTCCGACACATTCGGTATATCGGCGGAAATTTCTTCCGAACCGAGCTTAGTGTCACGTGCGGCAACGGTTAATTCTTCGATATGAATGGTGGTGTAGCGATCTTCTTCAACCACGCGCTCCGACAGCAAGATGGAGTCTTCGAAATTGTAGCCATTCCACGGCATGAAAGCGATAAGCATGTTTTGACCCAAGGCCAATTCACCGATATCGGTGGATGGACCATCAGCCAATACATCGGCTTTTTCGATGCGATCACCGACACGCACTAATGGCGTTTGGTTGATACAGGTATTTTGGTTAGAGCGCGTGTATTTGACTAAGTTATAGATATCGACGCCGGCATCATTGACACCGACTTCTTTTTCGTTAACGCGAACCACAATGCGGCCAGCATCTACTTGATCAACCACACCGCCGCGCAAGGCATTTACGGTTACGCCGGAATCGCGTGCAACTGCGCGCTCAATACCGGTGCCGACCAGTGGCTTTTGCGAACGCAAAGTTGGCACAGCTTGACGCTGCATATTGGCGCCCATCAAGGCACGGTTAGCATCGTCGTGCTCAATAAATGGAACCAGAGCAGCCGCCACAGACACAGATTGCATTGGCGAAACATCCATGTATTGAATTTCTGTAGGCGGTTTCAGCAAGGTATCGGCTTGATAGCGGCAAGTGATGTATTCCTTGAGGAACTCACCTTTTGTATTCAATTCTGCATTGGCCTGTGCAATGGCGTATTCGTATTCTTCAATCGCAGACAAAAACTCCACTTTATCAGTAACAACACCATCAACCACTTTGCGGTATGGGGTTTCTAGGAAACCGTATTTGTTTGAACGCGCATACACAGCCAAAGAGTTGATCAGACCGATGTTTGGGCCTTCCGGTGTTTCAATGGTACACACACGGCCGTAATGGGTTGGGTGCACATCGCGCACTTCAAAGCCTGCACGTTCGCGCGTTAAGCCGCCTGGGCCTAATGCCGAAACACGGCGCTTGTGGGTCACTTCCGAGAGTGGATTATTTTGATCCATAAATTGTGAAAGCTGCGAAGAACCAAAGAATTCTTTCAAGGCGGCCGCAACCGGTTTGGCATTGATTAATTCTTGTGGCGATAAATCATCGGCTTCGGCCATCGACAAACGTTCTTTAACCGCGCGTTCAACACGAACTAGACCAACGCGGAATACGTTTTCTGCCATTTCACCCACTGAGCGTACCCGGCGATTCCCTAAATGGTCGATATCATCGGTGACACCCCGACCATTACGGATTTCGCATAAGGTTTTGATGACTTCGAGAATATCTGAGGTTTTGCCGAATTTCTCGACCAACTTCTTGGAGTTTTCGTCGTTGCGTTCGCTGAAATATTGATAATCGTAGAGCACTTCTGAGCCGGTTACTTCTTTGCGGCCGACACGACGATTGAACTTCATTCGGCCGACAGAAGAAAGGTCATAACGCTCAAAAGTGAAGAATAAGTTGAAGAACAAATTCATTGCTGCGTCTTTAGTTGGCGGTTCACCTGGACGCATCATGCGGTAGATTTCAACCAAGGCTTCCAGCTGTGTTTTTGATGGGTCAATACGTAGGGTGTTTGAAATGAACGGTCCGCGGTCTAAATCGTTGACCCATAATGTGCCGATGCTGGCAATATTATGCTTACGCAATTTTGCCAATTTGGCTTCATCAAGTTCGTCGTTGGCGGTAGCAACCAATTCGCCAGTTGCGGCATCGATTACGTCGTGAGATAAAATACGGCCAATCAAATATTCATCCGGCACTTCTAAGGTGGCGATATTTTTCTTTTCCAATTCCTTGACGTGACGCGCAGTAATACGCTTGCCCGCTTCAACAACAACATCACCTTTGATGACTAAATCAAAGTTTAAGGTTTCTCCGCGCAAACGCTCAGCCACCAATTCCAGCTCCATACTGTCTTTGTTGGATAAATGGAAGGTGTTTATTTCGAAGAAATCGTTCAAGATTTGTTCGTTGTTGTAGCCTAAAGCGCGCAACAAGATGGTTACTGGCAATTTACGACGACGATCGATACGGGTGAACACACAATCTTTGGCATCGAATTCAAAATCGAGCCATGAGCCGCGATAAGGAATAACGCGAGCTGAGTGCAATAATTTACCGGAGCTGTGGGTTTTACCACGATCGTGGTCAAAGAACACGCCTGGGCTACGATGCAACTGCGACACGATAACACGCTCGGTACCGTTAATGATGAACGTAGCATTGCCAGTCATCAAAGGCAAATCGCCCATGAATACTTCTTGTTCTTTAACGTATTTAACTGCTTTGTTAGACGATTCACGATCATAAATGACTAAACGGACTTTTACGCGTAGTGGAGCACCGTAAGTTTGTCCACGGCTACGGCATTCACGCTCATCAAATGCGGGTTCGCCCAAGGTGTAACTAACGTATTCAAGTGCAGCATTACCCGAGAAACTAGCAATCGGAAACACCGATTTTAACGCGGCATGCAATCCACGATCATCATGGTCAGCGGACTTGTCGGTTTTAGACGAGTCTTGCAGGAACTCTTTGTAGGAATCCATTTGGATTGCCAGCAGATAAGGCACATCAAGAACCGGACGGTTTTTGCCGAAATCTTTACGAATGCGCTTTTTCTCAGTTAGAGAGTACGTCATGTGTGCTACCACCTTTGTCAGTGCCAAGCGAGTTGGCGGGTTTACAACGGAATGTTTAGCTAAAGATTTAAAGTAAAACGCTTAGCTAAAAACACCGATGAGATTAAAAATTCAAACAGGGAGAGGCCGGGGTGTTAACCCCAGCCTTCCTGTATTGATGCAAATACGCGACGACAAGCGTCGATTACTTAACTTCAACAGTTGCACCAGCCGCTTCGAGTTCTTTCTTGAACTTCTCAGCATCGGCTTTAGACACAGCATCCTTAACGGTTTGCGGCGCACCTTCAACCAAGTCTTTCGCTTCTTTCAAACCAAGGCCAGTGATGGCGCGAACGGCTTTAATAGCTTCAACTTTTTTCTCGCCAGCAGCTTTCAGAATAACCGTGAATTCAGTTTGCTCTTCAACTGGGGCTGCAGCTGCGGCAGGACCGGCAGCCATCATTACTGGGGCTGCGGCGGAAACGCCAAATTTTTCTTCCATCGCGGAAACCAATTCCATAACTTCTAGAAGGGTTTTGCCAGCGATTGCTTCGATGATCTGTTCGTTAGACAGGGACATAGTGATAACCTCTGTATTTTTGTGAACGTGAGTTCTGTGAGTGAATTAATGTTGTGCTTAACTTATGCTTCTGCGGTAGCTTTCGTATTGTCTTTTTCGCCAATGGCCTTGAGCGCACGAGCCACACGGGTGGCAGGTTCAACAAGTACACTGAGCAACATTGACAAAGCTTGATCGCGGGTAGGTAACGAGGCCAACACATCAAGATGTGAAGCCGGGTATTTCTTGCCGCCAATCGAAACTACTTTCGCCTTCAGCTTGTCGTTGGTTTTAGCAAAATCTTTGATAAGACGAGCGGCAGCGCCGGGATCTTCCATCGAAAATGCATATAACAACGGACCAATCAAGTCGTCTTTTACAACGTCAAAATCGGTGCCGTCAACAGCACGAGTGGCCAAGGTATTCTTAACAACTTTCAAGAACACGCCTGATTCACGAGCTTTCTTGCGCATCGAGGTCATTTGACCCACAGTGACGCCAGCATACTCAGCTGCAACCAAGGATTGGGCTTTAGACGCTACTTCTGCTAATTCGGCAACAACTTCTTGCTTCTGTGACAGATTAAGAGCCATATCTACTCCTTCCTATGAATTTCCGCGCTCAGCTCCAGCTGATTGCGGTCCAAGTCAGCACCATTCCATGAGTGCCGGGGGTGTTCGAAAACATCCCTTGGTGGCCGTTCTAGATAAATCCAGCGCTCGGCACCATCTACGCAGGCCAAAGGTTACCCTTCAATTAAACATACCCGCCACCATCAAATCGAATCCTTGCAAATCGTGCTTCCCTGCCCGATTCTGATGGGCGCACTATGCACCTACGGTCTTTGATAGCTTGCTACCCTTTCGAGCAACGCGCCTTCAAATTCAAACAAACGGGGCGACACTCCCGCCTGCGTTATACGATTACTTGAGGGTCAAAGACGATTGATCAATGACGACGCCCACACCCATGGTGGAGCTCAAGGAAATTTTCTGCAGGTAATGACCTTTCGACGACGCTGGCTTGGCTTTGATTAAATCCATCAGCAACGCATTCAAGTTGTTGCTTAATGCTTCAATCGCAAAACTGGCTTTACCAATGGTGCAATGAATGATGCCGGCTTTATCGGTGCGATAACGCACTTGGCCTGCTTTCGCATTACGCACAGCTTCTGCTGGATTTGGCGATACGGTGCCGACTTTCGGGTTAGGCATCAAACCACGTGGGCCTAACACCTGGCCGAGCTTACCGACCACGCGCATCGCATCTGGCGATGCAATAACGACGTCGTAGTTCAAATCGCCAGCTAACATTTTGTCGGCCAATTCGTCCATACCCACTACTTCTGCGCCAGCGGCTAAAGCTTCATCGGCTTTAGCACCTGCTGGGCAGAACACGGCAACGCGTACTGATTTACCCGTACCTGCTGGTAAAACGGTTGCGCCACGAACTTGTTGGTCTGATTTCTTAGCATCAACGCCCAAACGCACAGCAACGTCGATAGATTCGACGAATTTAGCGTTGGCGTTAGCCTGCAGTAATTTCAAGGCTTCTTCAAGCGGATAGGATTTGCCAGCCACAACGGTAGCTTGCAATGCTTTAAAACGTTTCGTTAACTTTGCCATGTCTTAGCCCTCCACCACTAAGCCCATGCTGCGTGCGCTACCAGCAATGGTGCGAACGGCGGCATCGAGCGAAGCTGCAGTTAAATCGGATTCTTTCGCTTTCGCGATGTCTTCCAGTTGTTTACGGGTCACTTTACCGACTTTTTCGGTATTAGGACGCTTCGAACCTGAGGTGATACCAACCGCTTTTTTCAACAATACGGTTGCAGGTGTACTCTTCGTAACGAAGGTAAAGGTACGATCCGAATAGGCAGTGATGACAACCGGTGTTGGAAGACCCGGCTCAAGTTTAGAGGTTGCGGCGTTAAACGCTTTGCAAAACTCCATAATATTAAGACCGCGCTGACCCAAAGCTGGACCAACTGGCGGACTTGGATTTGCTTGCCCGGCTTTCACCTGCAGCTTGATGTAACCTACGACTTTCTTTGCCATGATAAAACTCCTGGAGTTCAAACGTCATGTACTAAAACATGACTCCTCTCTTACACTTAAATACGAAACCTTTGTAGGTTTCGGCCTTTAGGCTTTTTCCACCTGATCAAACTCAAGCTCAACCGGGGTGGATCGACCAAAAATCATCACCGCTACACGCAAACGGCTTTTTTCATAATTAATTTCTTCAACGGTACCGTTGAAATCATTAAATGGACCAGCAACAACGCGCACTAACTGGCCTGCTTCAAATAGAACTTTATGGCGAGGCTTATCAACAGCATCTTGCACTCGATTCAAAATCACTTCGGCCTCTGAATCTTTAATAGGCAATGGGCGCTCGCGGGTGCCGCCAATAAAGCCCAATACTTTCGGTGTTTCTTTAATTAAATGCCACGATTCATTATCAATCAGAGGAACAGGGCCTTCGCCACTGGTTTCAATCTGCACAAGCACATAGCCTGGAAAAAATTTGCGGTCAGATTTGCGTTTTTGACCGGCACGCATTTCGACCACTTCTTCCGTTGGCACTAGAACTTGACCGAATTTTTCTTGCATACCAGCACGCTCAATCCGGGACAACAAACCTCGTTGAACCTGATGCTCATAGCCAGAATAGGCATGTACGACGTACCAACGCTTGCTCACATGAAACTCCTTAAGTGCCCAGCAGAAACTTGACACCGAGCGAAATTATCCAATCAAAACCCGCTAAAATAAGACTGATGATAACAACAACCACTAGCACCATACCGGTAATTTTGTAGGTTTCTTCACGAGTTGGCCAAACGACTTTACGCAACTCAAACAACGAATCAGAGAAGAATTCACGCGTAAGTCGACCTTTCATCGTAAACCCATAGACCACGAATGCTAAGGCGAATGACAAAGCAACGATTAACCCACGGATAGCAGCCGGCCATTGCGGATACATATAAAATATATACACGCCAGCCACAGCAATCAATATCGCTAATGTGTACTTTGCAATGTCCAGTACTTTGTTACCGCCACTATTTTCAGCTTTTATATTCATTCGCGTCTTACACTCTTTACTGTTAAATGGCACGCCAGGTAGGAATCGAACCTACAACCTTCGGTTTTGGAGACCGACGCTCTGCCAATTGAGCTACTGGCGTACATACTTTTTAACAGCCGATGGCGGATCGTCTCCGATCCGCCATTATGGGTTGAGCCGACGCGTTCTCACGCATCGGCAATTACTTACTTAATAACTTTCGCCACTACGCCGGCGCCGACTGTACGGCCACCCTCGCGGATTGCAAAACGCAAGCCTTCGGTCATCGCGATAGGAGCAATCA
>JAYTOD010000140.1:0-2283 GCA_043747995.1 Arenimonas sp. | reverse complement strand
CGCTCAACCACTTCTTTTTGCAGCATGAAGTGCATGTCTTGCACGTGCGTGCAATGCTCAAGCACGTGAAACAGAATTGGCGTTGAGATGTTGTAAGGCAAATTACCAACCAAGCGAATTTTTGATTCGCCGGCCAATTTGTCGAAGTCTACTTTCAGCACATCTTTATGCACAATGGTCAGCTCGCCAAACGCGTGCGCTGCTTCACTCAAGGGCGCAATTAAATCGCGGTCGAATTCAATGACGGTCAATTTGCCATGCCGTTTCAGTAGCGGGAAGGTAATCGCACCTTGGCCAGGGCCAATTTCAACTAAGAGTTCATCGGGTTGCGCGTTCACCGAATACACAATCTGTTCAATAATACGTTGGTCAATTAAGAAATGCTGGCCCAGATTTTTCTTGGGAGGGGCTTTGAAGCTGCTCATTGCTTTTTTCCTTGCAAGGCCAACGCTTTGCAGTGTTGTAGCGCTTGCCAAAGGCTTTCATCGCTGGCTGTGCCTTGCCCGGCTAATTCCAGTGCAGTGCCGTGATCAACCGCGACACGCGGATAGGGCAGGCCGAGCGTGATGTTTACGGCGCTTTCAAAACCGGCATATTTCAAAACTGGCAAGCCTTGGTCGTGGTACATCGCCAACACTGCATCAATGTTTTCTAAGCGGGCTGGTATGAAGGCAGTATCAGCAGGTATTGGGCCATCAAGTAAGAATCCTTCAGAGCGTAATGCGTTGAGCACGGGCGTGATTATTTCGATTTCTTCCCTACCCAAAATACCTTGCTCGCCGGCGTGCGGATTTAAACCCAATACTGCAATGCGTGGCGCACTAATGCCGAATTGCGATTGTAGGGCATGGTGAATAATACGCAATGTTTGTTCAAGTGATTCAAAGGTTATCGCTTCGGCAACTTTTCGCAGTGGCAAATGCGTGGTGGCAAGGGCAACGCGCATACTGGCGTTAGCTAGCATCATTACCACTGGCACCTGTGCTTGTTCGGCCAGTAGCTCGGTGGTTCCGGTATAGGCAATGTCGGCGGCATTGACAGCGGCTTTGTGCACGGGGCCAGTTATCACGCCATCGAATTCACCGTTCAAGCAGCCTTGTCCGGCGTAGTTAAGTGCAGCGATAACCTGCGCAGAGTTTTGCGGATTAATTTGGCCGAATTGTACCGGGTGTGGATTTTTGAATGGTAAAACGCTAAGTTCACCCATGCGGCATGCTTGCCCTGGCGCTTTGCATAGTAAAGACAAACCAAGCGCGTTGGCCGCTTGCTGCAACAAATCGGGGTCCGCTAAAACAAGCAGTTCACAGCCATGATTTTTATACGCGAGTTTGACGCACAATTCGGGCCCAATGCCGGCTGGCTCGCCAGCAACTAAGGCCAAGCGAGCAAGGCTGGACATCAGGATTGCGTGAGGCGAGACTCAACGAACGCCTCGGCGCGCAATTGGCGTAAAAAACGCTCGTATTCTTCTTCGGATTTGCGTTGACCGATAGTCTCGCGAGCCTGACGGCGTTTATTTTCGGCATTGGCATCTTGCGAACGTTTACCGATTCGCTTTATGATCAAGTATCCTGCGTCACTTGGAATAACCGGCGATAAGTCGTTGTCTTTGAGTAGCACTATTTGGTTGCCGACTTGCGTGCCCCATTGGTTTTGTGTGAACCATTCCAAGATGCCGCCGGTATCGGCGTTTAAGTCTTTGGAGGAGAATTCTTTGGCTAATTTAGCCATGTCTTCACCTTTGATCAGTCGACCATGAATTTCTTCAGCACGCTGACGTGCCACTTCATTGCCGCCCATAATGTTCGGATCAATTAAAATCGCTTGCGCACGATATTCATCAATAAATTGCGTGGCTTTAGAATCGCGGATTTCTGCAACTTGAATGAGCTGATAGCCGCTTGGTCCGCGAACTGGTTGTGATACATCACCGGCTTTCATTTCTGAAATCATAGTAGTGAATTGTGGCGGAATAGAATCAAAGGTTCGCCAGCCGATTTCACCACCATCTAGGGCATTTTGTGCATCTGAATAACGAATCGCTGCAGCTTTGAAAGTTATTTGTGCCTTGACAATTAAATCACGAACACCATCAATTTTTCGCTTAGCAGTAGCAATTTGCTCGGCACTAGGGCTTTCTGGCAGAGCAACGAGAATATTGCCCAATAATACTTCAGGCCCAGCGGCTTGCTGGCTTGCAACTAACTGCTCAACTTCGTTCTCGCTCACTTGAACACGGCTTTGCACATAGCTCTGACGCAGGCGTTGTTGTAATAATTCATC